>NZ_BTPU01000027.1:0-201961 GCF_036985595.1 Vallitalea maricola
TTGACATATTACCAAATTGCTCTTATATTGTTTCCTTAGATAATAGTACAAATCAAATATAGTGTCAATAAAATGTCATAATTAAAAATTCCTTACCTTCTATAATATAAACCCCTTTCAATACACCCATAAGTAGCATAATAAGCTAATTACCATAGGTTTGATAATTTAGTGTTGTGCAGTATAAACAAAAAAGATATTATATCCCAAATGAAATTAACAAAAATGTGAAAAAAAGATATTGACTTAATGGCAAAATAGTGCTAGTATACTAGTATGAAAAAAAGATACAAGATTTTTTAAAAAAACATGAAATAATTTTTCAGAGACTTATATCTTTTTGAAATGAAATTTAAAATGTAATATTAGGAGGATGTTATTATGAAAAAATTTCTATCACTCATATTGGTGGTAACAATGGTAATGGCTTTATTTACTGCTTGTGGAAAAAAAGATACAGCAGAAGATAAAAAAGTAGTTGATTCATCTAAGCAGCAGACAGAAGATCAAGATAATAAAGAAAAAGAAAAACCAGTAAAAATTAGAATCTATTATTCAGATAATGCAACACTTCCTTTCCAAAATGATTGGTTAACTGTGAAAGCAGCAGAGGAAATGTTCAACGTAGAATTTGATTGGGAAGTAATTCCTATCGCTGACTATGCGACAAAAGTTTCATTAGCATTAAACACAGGAACTAATACACCGGACGTTATTTTATATCAATCAACAAAAGGTGAAAATGCTTCACTTGCACTTAATGGTGCTATAGTTCCAATCAGTGATTACAAAGAATTCACACCTAACTTCAATAAACGTGTTGAATCATTTGGATTACAAGATACAGTTGATAAATTAAAATTAGCTGATGGAAAACGTTATTACTTACCAAGTCTATACGATGTACCATTCTATGATGGTGGTCTTATCTTAAGAGAAGACTTCTTAGAAGCAGAAGGACTTGAAGCACCAAAGACATTTGATGACTTATATAAGATTTTAAAAGCTTACAAAGCTAAGAACCCTGATTCATATCCACTTACTATCTTAGCTGGACCTCGTGTTCTTTATCGTATGACAATGCCTTCATATGGTGTAAGTCTTGGTAAAAACGGTTCATCAGGAACTAATACATTAAGCTTCGATTATGACAAAGAAGAATACTTCCCAGGAGCAATCAGTGAAGGTTACAAAGAGTACATAAGCTATCTTGCAAAACTATACGCTGAAGGTTTACTTGACCCAGAGATGGCAGATCCAATCAATGGAGATATTTGGTCACAAAAAATGGCTACAGGAAAAGCAATGGCAACATATGCATACTATGATCAAATCGGTGGACTTGAAGGTTCAACTGAAATAGATGGTTATAAATTACAGATGTACCCTTCATTAGAAGGAACAGCAGGTGCTCATCACCAGCCTAAGAGTAGTACAGGCTCAGGAATCATATTTCCAGCTAAGACTGCAAAACGTGATGATTTTGAAAGAGTTGTAAGAACAATTGATGAAGTTTTCTTCTCAGAAGAAGGAGCAAAACTTTGGTGCTTAGGTGTTGAAGGTAAAACTTATACAGAAGAAAATGGAAAAATCAAATATGCAGACGAACTTGTTAACTCACCAGAGGGAATCTACAAGAGCCTTCAAGTTAAATATGGTTGTGGATCAGATGTAACTCAAATGGTTTGGGTTAACGAACGTGAAATGACAAAATATGATGAGAACTATGCTCGTATCAACAAAGAAGTAGCAGCTATGGGAGACGTAATACAAGCAATTCCTCCAACACCATTATTTGATGATATGAAAGCAGAAGACGCTGGTGTATTACAAACTCCATTATTCGATACATTTGAAGTTTGGGCTGATGCATTTATCACAGGTAAAAAAGATGTAGAAAAAGATTGGGATACTTACGTAAAAGAAATGAAAGCATTGAAAATAGAAGAATTCTGCAAAATATATAACGATAACTTAGCAAAATAATCATTAAACATATAAGGGCTTCCCTCATTTTGATTAGAGGGCGGCCTTTATAAAGCAAGGAGGTCAGCAGATGGCTAGACGCAAAAAACAAAATTCTTACGATAGTGCATCCTTACAGAAAAGTGATTTCAAGAGACACTTAAGACGTTATTGGCAGTTATATGCAATGATGGTATTGCCATTGATCTACTTTATTGTATTCAAATATATTCCCATGTTTGGTAATATATTAGCTTTCAGACGCTATAGACCAGGTATGGGATCATATGGTGTCAAGTGGGTAGGCTTCAAGTATTTTAAGATGTTTATGCAGGACCCAGCTTTTTGGAGAGCATTCCGTAATACATTAACCATTTCTCTTGGGAATTTAATTGTTAACTTCCCTATACCTATTATATTTGCAATCCTATTGAATGAAGTAAAAAATGTACGTTTCAAGAAAACAGTACAGACAGTTTCATATATGCCAAGATTTATTTCTACTGTAGTAGTTATAGCAATATTAGGAGAGTTACTTTCACCTAGTTCAGGGCTTATAAATAACTTTTTACAGAGCACATTTGGTATAGAACCAATATATTTTATGAATGATGCGAAGTATTTCAGATGGTTGTACATATTGACAGACACATGGCAGTTTACAGGATGGACAGCAATTATCTATCTAGCAGCAATAACAGGTATCAGCGCAGATTTATTTGAGGCAGCTAAGATTGACGGTGCCAATAGATTACAACAGATAATCTATGTGACAATACCTTCGATTCTGCCAACAATCATGGTTTTATTAATACTAAACGTTGGACGTATGTTGAGTCTAGGATTCGAGAAAGTATTATTGATGTATACACCTTCCAATTCTCAGGTAAGTGACATCATTGACACATTGGTTTATCGAACAGGTCTTGCTAATCAGAATTATTCCTATGCGACTGCTATTGGATTATTCAGCGGGATCATCGGCGTAATATTGGTATCATCATCAAATTCAATCAGTAAGAAAATTACCGGTGATGGAATTTACTAGGGGGGTCTATATGAAAACGTATCGTACAAAAGGTAATATCATATTTGATGTAATAATCTACGTAGTAATGATTTTTGTGCTTCTAATATGTTTAGTACCTTTCCTATACATGCTTGCGGTATCTCTTTCAGCACCAAAAGCGATTATTAATAATGAAGTATCATTTATTCCAGTTGGAATGAATTTTGAAGCATATAAGCAGATTTTTTCTTATCCTAACTTTTTTAAAGCATATGGAAATACGATTTTCTATACAGTAGTAGGAACATTCATTTCATTATGTATGACAACACTATTTGCATATCCTTTATCAAAGCATCATTTGAAGGGACAGAAAATTGCAATGAAACTAGTTGTGTTCTCAATGTTTTTCTCAGGTGGTTTAATTCCTAACTATCTACTTATATCAAGCCTTAGATTGACAGGAACACGTTTTGCAATGTTACTTCCATTTGCAATCAATCAATTCAATTTGATTATACTTATAAACTTTTTCAAATCAATACCTAATGAAATTGAAGAAGCTGCATTAATTGATGGTCTAGGATATTTTGGTATTTTAAGAAGGATTATTGTACCTCTTTCCAAGCCTGCATTGGCAACCATTGGATTATATACAGCAGTATTCTTCTGGAATGATTGGTTTAATGGATTAATTTATTTGAATACAGATCAGTTTCCAGTAATGCTATTTTTGAGAAATATAGTTAATGGAACTTCAATGCTTGGTGATGCAGCAGGTTCAGCTGATAAGGCAACCATTGCTATTTCAATTAAATCAGCAGTTATTATTACATCAACACTACCAATAATAATTCTATATCCATTCTTACAAAAATATTTTGTTAAAGGGCTTACAGTGGGCTCTGTAAAAGGTTAAAAGAGGTGAAAGACAATGGTAAAACTAAGCGATATAGAAACAGAACAGAAAAATGAACGCACAAAAAACATAGATATATTAACAACTATAGAAGTATTACAGTTGATGAATGATGAAGATAAAAAAGTTGCTGGTGCAGTGGAAAAAGTGTTACCTGATATTGCAGAAGCAGTTGATATCATATATGAGAAGATTGCTAATGGAGGAAGATTGATTTATTGTGGTTGTGGAACTTCAGGTCGTCTAGGAATCTTGGATGCTGTAGAATGCCCTCCTACATTTGGAGTAGAACCTGAACTGATACAAGGGATAATAGCAGGAGGTATGGGAGCTATTATAAAAGCAGTAGAAGGAGCGGAAGATAACTTTCAGCTTGGAGTGGATGATTTATGTTCTTTAGGTTTTACTGATAAAGATGTATTAGTCGGTATTGCTGCAAGTGGAAGAACACCATATGTATTAGGTGCTGTAGACTATGCCAACAGTATTGGTGCTAAGACAATAAGTCTGACTTGTTCCAAAGGGTCAAGATTGAACGAGATTAGTGATGTTGCTATTGTTCCATTACCAGGAGCTGAGGTAATAACAGGGTCAACTAGATTAAAAAGTGGTACAGCTCAAAAAATGGTTCTAAACATGTTGAGTACATCTGTCATGATAAAACTAGGAAAAGTATATGGCAACTTAATGGTAGATGTAAAGGCAAGTAATGAAAAGTTATTTGAACGTACTGTATCCATAGTAAGAAGTGCAACAGGAGTAGATGATTGTGAGGCTAAAGAAGTCTTGGAAAGATGTGGATACTCTGCCAAAACTGCAATTGTCATGATTAAGTGCAACATGGTTGTAGATAAGGCAGAAAAAGCTTTAGTGGAGGCTGATGGACATATATCACGTGTCATAGAGGCATATGCACTATAATGATTATATATCTGTATTTGAAAAGGAGACTAAAATTATGAATTTAACACTACGTGAAAAGATTGGGCAACGTCTAGTTGTTGGCTTTTCAGGTACAAAAATAAATGATGAGATTATTGAATTGATTGAAGATTACAAAGTTTCTAACATTATACTGTTCAAAAATAACATAGAAAGTGGTCCTCAGTTAAAAAAAATGTGTGAAGATTTGCAAAGTCTAATCAGAAAAAATACTGGAAGAGGCGGATTCATTGCAATAGACCAAGAAGGCGGAATGGTAACAAGGTTACAAGATGATAATGTCAATATCCCCGGTGCAATGGCAATAGCAGCTACAAACAATGTGGAGTATGCATATCAAGCAGGAAAGATTACAGGAAAACAATTAAAGAAGCTAGGAATCAATTTTAACCTAGCTCCTGTAGGTGATATTAATTCAAACATGGATAATCCTGTAATAGGAGTTAGAAGCTATGGTGATAATCCTGAGAAAGTGGCAGAGTATGCATCATCTATGACGAAAGGTCTGTTGGATGGTGGAGTAATGGCATCAGCTAAACACTTCCCAGGACATGGTGATACCAACGTTGATTCTCATCTTGGATTACCAAAGATTAATAAGACCTTGGAAGAGATTGAAAAGTGTGAGTTGATACCTTTCAAACGAATGATAAAAGAAGGTATTCCAGCTATTATGACAGCTCATATTTTATTCCCTAAGATTGAGACTGATAATCTACCAGCTACCATGTCTAGGAAAATTGTTAGAGGATTGTTGAAGGATAAAATAGGATTCAAGGGATTAGTTATCAGTGATTGCATGGAAATGAAAGCCATCCAGAAGAATTATGGTACTGTAGAAGGTATCAAGCAGGCTATGAATGCAGGTGTTGACTTGATTTGTATTTCACATACAGCTAGATTTGCACGAGAAGCATCAGATGCTCTTGTTGATGCTTTCCAACATGGAGAGCTTTCTATTGAAGAAATGGACGAATCACTTGAAAAGATATTCTCATGGAAAGAAAAGTTTGCTGATAAGGTGGAAGAGATTGCATTTGATGAGGACTATGAAAAAGAATATGCTTATAAAATGTTAAAAGAGACTATAACTCCAGTACAAATGCCAACTAAGAACCTACCAGAACTTGGAGACAAACCTCTATTTATTGGAAGTTTACCCTTCAGAGCAACTAATGTATCCAACAAAAACGACTACACTCTAAGTTTTTCTGATTTCATGATAGAACGATTTGGCGGACAGGGGATTATCATGTCGCCTGATCCTGATGAAGAAGAAATTGAGGATATATTAAAAGAAGCAAAATCATATAGTTCTGTTATAGTAGGTACTTACAATGGTCATCTATATAAAGGACAGCTGGAATTAATTCAAAAAGCAGCTGTCAATAATACCAATGTAATAGTTACAGCGTTAAGAAATCCTTATGATTTAAGGAATCTACCAGATAGTGTTTATGGCATTGCTGCTTATGAATATACACTTAACAGCTTAAAAGCATTGGCTGAATTGTTTGAAGGAACTTATGAATTACATGGTATTTTACCAGTTAAGATGTAATCAAAATGTAAGTTGAGTAAAAGCAATAATACAGAAATGAGGTTTTTATTATGGCAGATATGTTAGTTAATTTATTACATATTGAAGGTTATTATGATGAATTGGAGCGTCTCGAAAAAGAGGATATCAAAATCTTTCGAGCCTTGGCTCCTGATAAATATCGTATTGTAGAATGGGTAAAAGAGCATTCCAGTATCAATGCAGCAGGGGAATGCGATGTATGTTTTTCTAATAATCCAATATCATGTTTTATTGCGGCAAAAGGTAGTGAAATAATTGGATATGCTTGTTATAATGCTACAGCACCTGATTTTTTTGGACCTACTAGAGTATCAGAAGAATATCGTGGTAAAGGGATAGGGAAAGCATTATTATTACGTTCGCTCAATGCTATGAAAGATGAAGGCTATATATATGCTATAATCGGAGGAATAGGACCAGCAAAATTCTACGAGAAATGTGTTAATGCAGTTCTTATAGACAGTTCAAAAGAGTATAGTGTCTATGAACATTTCTTAGCAGGAATCGAGAAAAAAGAGAATAATTCAAAAGGGGGATGTAATCCCCTTTTAAAGGCTAAAGCCATATTTTTTAACTGACTTAAGAGTGGTAAATATAGAGAAAATCATATATAGTGATAAGAACGATTTTTACAGCTTGTTGTCATTCCTTTAAAACAGATAAGGACAACAAATGTAACGAGAGTGATTATCACTATATATGATTTCAATATACAACCGTTGTCTGTTTTTTTGCTTAATACTTTATCTTATATATCCATTTTTTAACATAACACTCATAACTATTTTTTGTCTTTTCTTTGCTGTTTCTAGATGTTCTACAGGGTTATATCTACTAGGGGCTTGGGGTAAACCAGCCAACATGGCACATTCCTCTAGAGTGAGGTTACTCACATTTTTGGAGAAAAATACATTGGATGCATCATTTACTCCATTAGCGCCTGCACCGTAGTAAATGATATTCAAGTACATTTCTAATATGTCTTCTTTTGTAAACATCCGTTCAAGTTTGGTTGCAATAATGATTTCATGAAATTTTCTAGTTAGTGATTTCTGCCTGCTGAGAAAAAGGTTTTTGGCTAGCTGTTGTGTTATTGTACTGCCGCCTTGTACGAATCTACCTTCTTTTATATCCATTATTGCGGCTCTCATTATTGCTAGAATATCAAAACCACTATGTCGATAGAATCTTTTATCTTCCATTGCAATTGTTGCATGAATTAGATTTTTAGGTAATTTATCAAGTTCCACATAATTAGATGTTTTACTAGAAATCTGAGTTTTCAAACTATGATCCAAAGTATAATTCTCGTTGCTTGGATTATAGAATTGACTATATGTTAATACCATTAGGAACAATATCCCAAATATCCCTAATAACTTTTTTAAGAAATTTTTCATATTAGTTACCTCCCGTTAGTAATTAGCTCTTTATCAGCTTATACTACCATTGTATTCTACTTGGACTAATTATTCCATTCACATAGATTACAAAATAAAGAGGTAACTTACATTTTTGTAAGGATGAGTATTAAGCTAGGCTAGTTAATTATTTTTGTGCGTATAATTCTACGATCTTTACTATAGTTTCTACGGCTTTATGCATTGATTGTATACAAATGTATTCGTATTTACCATGGAAATTATGTCCGCCTGTAAATAGATTTGGGCAAGGTATTCCCATGTATGATAATCTTGAACCGTCAGTACCACCACGTATAGGTACTATAATTGGTTCAACACCAACAGCTTTCATTGCTTCTGTAGCTGTTTCAACAATGTGCATCACTGGTTCTAGTTTTTCTTTCATGTTGAAATACATATCTCGCAAATCGCATTCAACAGTTTTGTCTCCGTATTTTAGGTTAAGATAGTTGACAACATTAGTGAAATAATCTTTTTTGTTATAATATAATTCTTTGTCATGATCTCTTAGAAGGTACATCATTTTTACTTGTTCAACATTACCAGCCATTCTTACTAAATGGTAGAATCCTTCATAACCCTCAGTAAATTGTGGCCTTTCGTTAGGAGGTAACATACCATCGAATTCAAAGGCTATTTCCATAGCACTAAGCATTTTGTTTTTAGCTGAACCTGGATGAATATTGTTACCGTTGATTGTCAACCAAGCATTAGCAGCGTTGAAGTTTTCGTATTCAAGCTCTCCTATCTCTCCGCCATCAACAGTATAAGCAAAATCAGTACCGAATTTTTCAGCGTCGAATTTATCAGTACCCCTTCCTATTTCTTCATCAGGTGTGAATGCTACTTTTATAGTACCATGTTTAATTTCTGGATGATTAATTAGGTATTCTATTGCTGACATTATTTCAGCAATACCCGCTTTATCATCTGCACCTAGAAGAGTTGTACCATCTGTAACGATTAGATCTTTTCCTTTATAATTAAGAAGTGATGGATACTCCTTAGTGGATAAAACTACATTAAGAGTTTCATTAAGCACTATGTCTTCACCCTTATAGTTCTCGATAATACGTGGTTTAACATCTTTACCGCTAATATCTGGTGATGTATCCATATGGGAAATAAATCCGATGGATGGAATATCTTTATCAGTGTTTGCTTTTAGTGTAGCCATGATGTAACCATTGTCATCAAGTGATATATCTTCAAGTCCTAGAATGTTTAATTCTTCAACTAGTATTTTAGCAAGATCAAGTTGAACAGCAGTACTTGGGCAAGTCTCGGATTCTTCATTTGAAGTAGTTTCTACCTTTACATACTTTAGAAATTTTTCACATACATTCATGTTGGTTCTCCTTCCATTTACATAATAAAACTTATTATATATATTCTGCTTATATAGTTAATAAGTTCCTTACTACTAATAATTATAAGTTTACGTCACTTTCCAGTATTTATCAAGTACAAAATTTACGATTTGTACTAGTATATTGGTTCTAATGTAAACATAATATTAAGAGCGTTTATCAAATGTTAAGTAAAGTTAAATTTGATTTTTAACATTTAGTGGTTGAAAAAATGTTAATAAATTTATTTTATACAATATTTATTAACATTTTTATACGTAAATATCGAAAACATAAGCCTTTGAGAATGTATTTGATGTTGATATTTCATAAGATATATAATAATTTAATATATAAAACTTTTGACATAATAACTTATATTTTGTTATAATATATTAAAATACATTGTTAAAATTTGATTAATATGTTAAAGGGTTTTTTTATCAAATTTAAGTTTTCTATAACATGAAAATTTAAAAATATATTAAACAAAGGAGAATGAGTATGAAGAAACAAAAGATTTTGTCAGTTTTGCTGATGGTATCAATGTTGACAGTGACTATGTTAACAGATGTATTTGCAGGTGGTGATACAATGCCGCCTAGAGAGGGGGAACAAGGGTACAAAGGTGATAATCAACCTTCTATACATGGATATTGTAAACAGGATATCTTGGATTGGACACCTGAACAAGATGAATATTATGATTTTATGCGTGCAAAAGTACCACTTAGACAACGTAATGAATCTTTCCAAGCCACTCAAGCTAATCCAATGCTAGATCAAAACGTTAAGAGTTTAACTCTAGCAGGTGATTATGGTAATGACTTCTTTAACTCTTACCAGTATAATGATAAGTTTGCTCAGAATGTATTGAATTTCTGGCAGTACTTAGATTATCATGCGGCGTGGCATGGAATGGTAACAGAGCCAGCACCTGACAGCTTATTTGTTCCAGATGCACCATGGTGGGAGCGTAAATATGAATTTGGTGTATTGAATCTTCCTAATCCTGCATACACTAATGCAGCTCATAAAAACGGTGTTATGACATTAGGATGTATATTCTTCCCAAGAGCAGAACATACCGAAGATTTTGTTTATAAGGATGAAAATGGAAGATTTCCTTTAGCTGATAAGTTAGTTGAGATTTGTAAGTATTATGGGTTTGATGGGTATTTTGTTAATGCTGAAGAGAAATTACCTTCTTCTTATATGCCTCTATATGAGGAATTTATAGCAGCTATGACTTCTCAAGGTATATATGTTCAAGTATATGCTTCTAATTTATATGGACAATTTAATGAGAGATCATGGGGTAGTATTAATTATTATAATAAAGATGCAACTGAATTCAGTAACTGGGTTAAACATCCTGACAGAGACCAAGCAGCTAATTCATTATATATGAATCCTGATCCAAGTAAATCAATGGTTGATGGTTCAGTATCAATAATGGAATCTCTAGGTCTTGACCAAAGAGAAACTGTTTTTAATACATTGGAAGCAGGACAAACAGGTTTTTCAGGCAGAAGAGGTTCAATATATAATACTCTAGATGAAAATCTTGTTCCACGAACAGCTATAGCTCACTTAGGTACAGAAATGGTATGGAGTGGACTTGATGAACAAGCTTTTGGACATACAGGAAATAATTCATACAATGAAAACAGGCGAAGTGATTCAGAGTATCAAAAATACATATTCGCTAGAGAGAGAACTTGGTGGTCAGGCTCAATGGACCAGCCTTATTATAGTAATAATAGTGGTTATGCAAGTCATCCAACAACAGATTATACAGAGGAAGAACGAGAAGAATTATTAAGAAATATATTAGATGCAACAACTAATCCGTATCTAACAGCTAATAATCCTGATAGAGCAACACCTAATGCTGGAAGTGATTTAGAAGGTAAAAGCTATCAATCATGGCCAGGGTTAGCGGCATTTATATCGGAACGTTCCGTAATTAATGGTGGTAATTTCTACACTAACTTTAATACTGGACATGGATTACAATATTTTGTTAATGGTGAAGTTTCTAATGATAATGAATGGGCTAACATTAATATCCAAGATATTTTGCCAACATGGCAATGGTGGATTAGTTCAAGTGATGAAGATGGAAAAACATTAAGAGTTGATTTTGACTATGGTAACAAATACAATTCAGCCTTTGAATTAGACCAAATAGGTGGATATAACGGGGGAAGTTCTCTTGTTGTAAAAGGCGATCTAGAATCAAATAATTTCTTGCGTTTATACAAAACAGACCTTGATGTATCAAAAGATTCAAAAGCATATGTTACATTTTATAAGCCTTCTGCAAGTGATGAATCAAAGATGAGCTTAGGACTAATCTTTAAAGATGCTCCAGAAACAGTAGAATATATTGAAATTCCTTCATCAGGAACTCAAACTAATCAATGGAAAACTAAAACATTAAATCTACAAGAATACAGAGGAAGGCAAATAGCAGCTTTTGGCTTATCATTTGAACCTATTAATGGACAAGTTCAAGGATATCAAATGAATATTGGAGAGATCAAAATTACAGATTCAACATGTGAAAAACTTGATGCTCCAACAGGATTAAAGATAGATAGAGCTTTTGATTCATCTGAAATGTATATTTCTTGGGATTTAGATGATTATAGTAAGGTACAAAAATATAATGTATATGCAAAATACAGCGATGGGAAAGAAGTATACTTAGGAGGAACCTATGATGATAAATATTACATGAAATCATTATATAATCCTACTGGTATAGTAACAATTAAACTGACCGCTGTAGGTACAGATGGTGTTGAGAGTCATGGGGCAGTAATAGAAAGAGATTTTTCGAAAGCTATAAGTAATATAGAAGTAGTTGAAGCTGACGGTTATCTTGATGTTTCTTGGAATAATCCTAACGCAAGTAAAATGGTTAAAGCAGAGGTTGCTTTGAATTACAGTAATAATGACAGTAGTTATATTGAAACATTTAATGACAATACAAGTCAAGGAACAATAACTGTACCTGTAACAGATGGCAGCAGATACACTTTAAGGTTATCAGTACTAGATAATAATGGAAATATTATAAGCTATACAGATTATTCAGGACAGTTTATAGATACATACTCTGATTTATATGAAGGAAATGCTATATATAATTATGGCAGAGTGGAACTCACAGGACCTACATCAAAAGATTGGTGGCACTTATATGCTAAACAAAATGGTAGAACTATTACATTTAAAAATGGAGCACAATATGCTATAAGAGGTGTAGATGATTTAACAAATCTAAGAGTCGAAGGTACTTCTGGTGAGATTGAGATAATTCTAGAAGATTATGCTGGAAACTTTTCAGAGTCTGTTATAGTTCCATTTGGTAACTAATCTAAAAATTTAATTATACTAAATTTTATATAAAGCATTTACTTGTGGTAGATTAACGAGTAAATGCTTTATTATTACCAATTATTTGTTGCAATAATACTAAATAAAAGATATATTAATAGATAGTACTTAAGAAAATAATGTAAGGAGATAGGAAAAACAATGAATTCAACCAACCTGAAGATAATTGCTTGTTTGACAATGTTAATAGACCACTTAGGAGCAGTATTTTTTCCACAATATATTTATTTGAGAATAATAGGAAGAATAGCATTTCCTATCTTTGCCTTTTTGATAGCTGAAGGATATCTTCATACCCATAACGTTAAGAAATACTTAATCAGATTGTTTGCATTTGCGTTGATATCTGAAATACCTTTTAACTTAGCATTTGATGGAAACATAATTGATTTTGGCAGTGGATTGAATGTGTTTTTTACACTTTTCTTTGGATTACTTGCTGTATTTGTATATGACCACTATAAAAACTTTGGCTTCTTACCAGTATTATTGATAGGAATAATAGCTCATTTGCTTGATACGGATTATGGAATGTTAGGGGTAATGGTTATATTTGCATTCTATGCTTTTAAGGGTGATTTCTATAAGCAGGCATTAAGCTATATTCTATTAACATTAGTATTCTTAGGTATTCTATATTTTGAATATGAAAGTATCAATTTGCAGGTATTTTCACCCATAGCTTTGATATTTATATATTTCTATAATGGTAAAAAAGGTCCTAACATCAAATATTTATTCTATGTATTTTATCCAGGTCATCTATTGATTCTTGGTTTATTGAGATATGTATTATAAAGCTTAAAAAATAAAACAAGATTTATTGCATTAAAATTGAATATAAGACATATATAGTAATAAATAATAAATGAAGGACGAGGATATATGGAAAAGAGGAATAGAATACTTAATGCTATTGGATATGTAATCATGGTAGTGGTCAATATTCTTGCTGTGGCTTTACCTCTTAACGGTAAAACAACAGGAGAAATATCCAGTAACATCAATTCCTTATTCACGCCAGCACCCTATACATTTATGATATGGGGGCTCATCTACATATTATTACTAGGATTTGTCATCTATGGATTATTGCCAAAACAAAAACAAAATGCCTGTATTGATTCAATAGGCATCACTTTCTTTATATCAAGCATATTAAATGCGTTGTGGTTATTTGCATGGCATTATGAGAAATTATGGTTATCCCTAATTATAATGATATTACTTCTATTTACACTAATCAAAATCTACAATAGAGTAAATAAGAACTGTGTTAAGAATGGTGATAACAAGTTCGTCAGAATACCTTTTAGCATCTACCTAGCTTGGATATCCATAGCTGCAATAGCCAACGTTTCAGTTGTTCTAAAAGCTACTGGCTGGAATGGTTTAGGGTTATCGGAAACTGTATGGACAGTAATTGTACTAGTTTTTGCATTGATTCTTTCATTATATGTTTCAATCAAAAATGATGACTTGGTCTATTTATTGACTGCAGCTTGGGCATTGATTGGAATACTAGTCAGACATTGGGGAAGTAACACTCCTATCAGCATTACTATTATTGCTGCTGTAATAGTGATAATCATTCAAATAATATGCAATGTAAGGAAAAAATAATAATAGACTTGAAGTTAATAAAACATCACCAATCATTATCATACTATGAAATATTTTTTTTAAGATAGTCATATGCTTGAATCATATAATTAAGCTAATTCAAGCATATGAATTTTACTATTCTACTTTATTTATATAGCTTTTTGAATTCCAAATATCCATTTTTTCGTAATTTACAAGCAGGACAATCCCCACATCCATTACCTTTTATTCCGTTATAACACGTTAGTGTTTCTTCTTTTACTACATCAAGTACACCTAAATCATTTGCCATTTTCCAAGTTTGCGCTTTATTTATCCACATTAGAGGTGTATAGATTTCAAATTGGTAATCCATAGCTAGATTCAGAGTTACATTTATTGATTTTATGAATACATCTCTACAATCTGGATAGCCGCTGAAATCACTTTCTGATACTCCTGTAACAATGTTGCTTATTCCTCGTTGCTTGGCGAATACAGCTACAAATGTTAAGAACAACATGTTTCTGCCGTCTACAAATGAATTTGGAACACCTTCATCTGGTGATTCTTTATCTACTTCTATATCTGTTCTAGTCAATGAATTTGGAGCCAGCTGATTCAATAGGCCAAGGTCTAGAGTATGATGTTCTATCTCATATTTCTTACATATGTCTTTTGCACACTCTAATTCTAATATATGTTTTTGATTATAATCAAAAGATACAGCTATAACTTCTTTGAATTTCTTTTTTGCCCAGAATAAACAAGTTGTACTGTCTTGTCCGCCGCTAAATACTACTACTGCTTTTTCTTTGTTCATGATTTTACACTCCATTCAATATTTTATTTATACATCATCATTAATCTATTGTTCAAAAGGATATCAGTCTTGAATTTTCCTCTTAACGTTGTTGTTACTGTTTTGACATCAGTCTTTTTAATTCCTCTTGTAGTCATACATCCGTGTTCACCTTCAATAATAACTGCTACATCTTCAGATTCTGTTATTTTTTGCATTATCTCTGCAATATCCGTACCTATTCTTTCTTGAAGTTGTAATCTTCTGCCTACCATATCAGCTATTCTTGCAATTTTACTAAGTCCTATGATTTTCTTATTAGGTATATATGCTACAGCTACTTTCATGTTATACATCAATGCCAAGTGATGCTCACAATGACTGAATATATCAATATCCTTCATAAGCACTATGTCCTTATTTTCTTGTTCTACATATAAATCATCTTCAAAGGTCTTATTGAACATATCTGCAATATCATCATTGGTATAACGTATCCCTTGAAACACTTCTTCATACATATTGGCTACACGGGTAGGTGTATCCTTAAGACCTTCACGGTCAGGATTTTCTCCTAATGCTATTAAAATATCTCTTATATGTTTTTCTATTTCTGCTTTATGGATATTCATACTAATTAGACACCTCTTTTCTCTGGTTCCCATATAACCTTGTGTAATTGAACCTGAAGAGTAACACCGTTCATATGATTATCCATCATAAATTGCACTATATCCTTCATATCTATTTGACCAAACACTGGACTTATGTATACGTTTGTTTTCTTAATCAAATCGTATTTATAGATTATGAATTTGGCTTTTTCCAAGTCTTCCATACTTCCTGATACAAACTTAACTGTATCATTCTTAGTTAGATAACTGAAGTTATCAAGGTTCATCTCAGATTCCATATTACTTGTAGGTAACTTATAATCCATTGTAAAACTGATTGTATTTCTACTTATGGCAGAAAACTTTTTCAAATTAATACTTCCATTTGTTTCTATTTCAACGAAGAGTTCATGGTCTTCTGATAGAAGCTTTAACAAATCTGAGATACCATCCCTAAGTAATGGTTCTCCTCCTGTCAGTGTCACATTCCTGACTCCTGTTGATTTTATGTATTCATATATACTTTCTACATTCATTGATTCATATGTCACAAGGCCCTTATTTGCCCATTGGGTATCACAATAACTACAATTTAGATTACACCCTGCAAATCTTATAAAAACTGCTAATTGCCCAGCCAAACGTCCTTCTCCATTTATGCTGACAAATCTTTCAACAACTTTGTATTCCAAAATCTATCTCGCCTCACTTTTTTCATATACAGCACTATTAGCTGGAGTTTCATATACAACAGCTCTTCTTACGTTATACCCCTTATTTTCCATCTCATGAAAGAAATGTTCTGAAAAATTCTCTGCTGTAGGTCTAAAATCAACTTGTATAATCCTAAATTCATCTTCTAATAAACACTCTAGAGTTTGTCCTCTCATAGTTGTTTTTTGTATTATCAAAGCATGGTCGAAAGAATCTACCATTTCTTTTACATCCTTCTTGAAATCACCAAAATCTATGACCATACCATCAAGTTGACCACCTATGTTCAATGTTTCTGATTGTATCTCAATTTCTACCTTCCATCTATGTCCATGAATATTACTGCACTTTCCCTCATAATTTGCAAGAAAGTGAGCACTGTCAAAGCTATGCTCAGTCTTTAAAATATACATATCAATTCCTCCATATCTTTCTATTCTACAAAAAACTGTCTCCATAATAACAGCAGCCTATAGCACCATTGAATTGAGGTTCATCCACTGAAATAATGTTCTCATAATCTTTTTCAAGATAATGTTTTACAGCCTTATTAGTCGCAACGCCACCAGTTACAATCAAATTTTTTCCTTTAAAATTACTCATAAGTGGTTTTAACCTTTTATATAAAGAATAATTGACTCCTGCACAAAGTCTTTTTATATCTATTCCTTCAGCTATCTTCCCAATCAATTCAGATTCAGAAAATACGGCACATGTGGAGTTTAATTCAACAGGATTATTATAATAATCACTCATTGAGTTAAGTGATATTTCTAGAACATTTGCCATATTTTCCAGATACCTGCCACAGGAAGCAGCACATTTCTCATTAAGGTCCAAATCCGTAATTAACCCTTTTTCAACTCTAACTACTTTTACATCCTGACCGCCTATATCTAATAGTATAAAATCCTTCAATCCTGTTTGATAAATCCCACCATAAACATGGGCTTTTATCTCATTTATAGCTTTGAACATTCTTAGGTCAGTATTGTTTCTGCCATATCCCGTTGATACAGCTTTATCTATCTTATTTATTTCAAGCTTACTCAAATCAACTAAAATTTTACCATCAAAACTACAGTACTCTCTATAAAATGTCATTGTACTTACCTTTGATTTTTTAACTATCCTACCATCTTCCATAACTGCAATCTTAACTTCCCTGCTGCCTAGATCAATTCCCAAGGTTCTCATACACATGATACCTCCTTAAGATCACCTAACATATCAAGAAAAGCTTCTAACCTAAGCTTAGTTCTTGCATCCAAGCTATTTATTTTATCTCCTTCAATATTTATGATGGGAACATTAAGCTTTTCTTTTAGAACAATATTCTCTACTGCCCTATAGCAAAATGCTTGAGTATAATGAACTATCCCATCAATCCGCCTATCTTTAATCTGTTTCTTTATCTCTTCGATTCTAAAATTCACATCATATGGATATGTATAATCATAATATTGCTCATATATATTGGAAGCATTCTCACATCTAGGAAAAGCAAACTCTCTTTGAACCTCATTATAAACAAAAGAAGCATCAAATCTCTCTACAAAATCATATATGTCAATAGTCATAGGTGGGACTCCTATATATCCCAGCCTGACTTTTTTACAATTGTCATCTCTTTTTTTCACTTTCAAAATAAATGCCTTTAATTCAACTTCATATTTATCAGCATCACCATTAAAATCACTCAAACTAACTTGATACAAATGATTTTCAAAACCACTAACCTTGTCATGGGCATAAGTCAATCTATCCAATTCCCCAGCGAGTCTTCTGATTCTATTCAATCTTTTCCTTACTACTTCAACCTCTTCATAACTCACATGAAAGATATCCATGAATTTCTTGATTTCAACCTCAACATCTTCTTTCCTATGACTCCGAGGAAATGAAAAAGGATATACCCTAATCCCTTTTAACTCCAATACTTCATTTAATGCTTTTGTATTAGAACAATCACCTTCAATGACTCCAACAATCTCTTTTATGCCATTCTCTACACAAGCCCCGTATATACCCTTTATCCAAGCACACAGACTTTTGGGAAATCCATCTCTCTCAGCTATTTCTATATACTTGGAATAATCATCAGACGTTATAAAAAGATTATTCAAGTCTACAGGTCTATATCCAGCTGCAACAAGAACTTCCACGGGAACCGTAGTAGTCAAACCAATTTTCTTCAATATATTATCCTCCTTCATTAAAAAAGGACACTAAAAAAGGGTGCAAACCACCCTAAAACAAAAAACTATCTCTATTTATATTGAACCTTTATAAGACGATAGTTTTAATAAGTCCTAGTTTTTTTTATAGACAGGATGGTTACGAACTGTCTTATGAAATTGCTTCAAGTATATCACACCTATTTACGATATACAATAGTAAAACTCTGTTATAAGCACAAAAATATCAAAGATTCCGATAAATTCACAAAAAGTTACTTTATATTCTTATCTTTACTGAATATTTTCTTAGTACTCTTACCAAATACAAAAATTATTGCAACAGGCCATAGAACAGTAGTGATTATATGACTTATAATAGCTTGAATAATAACTAACCTCTTAGTTATCTCCGAATACTCCGACGGTCTTATATCACCAAACCCAATAGTAAAAAAAGTAGTCGTACTAAAATAAAGAGCATCAAGATGACTAAATATCTCATCCTTACCAATTATACCCTCATTAAATATATTACTCAAATGGGTATATAAAAGCGCAAAGGAATCAATAACCGAAAAAAGCAAAGACAAATACAAAAAGAAAATACACAATATCTTCAAAAAAGGTCTATTAAAAAACGAAGTAATATAAAAATTACAATTCTTATCACTATTATTAATATGATAAGCAAGTATCAAAAAATCAAAAATAGACGTCAAAAAAATCGCACACAATATAAAAATAAGAGTAAAAGTTTCATTTTTATTAAGCAAAATATGATTATTCTGTATAAGCATAAAAGGCAGATATATAAGCAGTACAATATTAACAAAACACCCTATATAAAAACACTTAGTACTTATAAAAAGCATAAAAAGCGATAAAAAAATTATAATAACCGCCTTACTATCAAGACTCTCCAAAACCACAAACATAAATAACAAGAAAAAAGCAACAATCATAAAAACAACACTGCTTCTTGTAAAATTCAACTTCATAAAAACTACCTTTCCTACCATCAAATAAAATTATGTATCATCAGATATGAGGCTGTCATTAATTAAACACCCCCATTAAAAATATTTTTATCACAAAACCTCATGAGACATATATGAACATAATTGTAAACATATATGAAAACATATAACATATGATGTCTACACCGAGTGTAAATAGTATAGGGGAATATGGAGCAGTGAGCCACGGACGGCGAATTCAGCTGTTAATCTGACAGCCCTACTGGACTGTCAGTAAATAATATTGGACTCGATGTCCATTATTATTTATAAGAACACGGACGTTTAATCAGCTGACGGAATATTCCCCTATACTATTGGAACGACTGTCAACCACTCACTTATATATGTTACTCAGTATGATTTATTTGATCATATAAATCTAATTTACAATGACTATTTTCCCAATTAGTACAATTAAGACAAGATGTGCTTTCTACAGTTGAATTTGATAATGATTGTACATTCTGTCTTGGATTATAAGAGCTGCATTGTTTAGCAGTTTCACAAAAATTCATCATACTATCCATAATAATTTCTCCTTTCAATATAAATGCTGAATTAACCATTAATAGGTACTCTTTTCCAACATTTTACCTGCCTACTTTTCTTTTTTTTGAATATGATTTAGTTGAATCCAGACTTTCAATAAAATCATTTGTGTAACCAAAAGGACTATAAACGTTAAAGATATATTCACTAACTGGCAGATGTATTATAGACGATTTTGGATATCTACATACTTGTCTAGTGTTAGAAAAACTTATCATAATATCCCTCCAGATACTAAAAAATTATATAAATTTATTAGCAGAACTAATATAATCTATTATGTGTAATTTTTGATAAATTATACTTGGTGATACCTTGAATAAAAATTTATTATATGCTAAACTAACACGTAATACGATAAATTAAATGTTTTTAAAAACATAAAAAAAATTATAGATAAAGGAAGGGTGACATGTATGAGTGCACAGGCTGAAAAGAAAAAAGTTATTTTTAGTGGTATTCAACCTACTGGTGTTATAACATTAGGTAATTATTTAGGAGCCATTAAGAATTGGACGAGATTACAAGATGATTATAACTGCCTATTTTGTGTTGTTGATATGCATTCAATTACAGTTAGACAAGATCCCGCTCTACTAAGAAAGCGAGCAAGAGATTTATTAACAATATATATAGCAGCAGGACTTGATCCTGAAAAGAATATTATGTATTATCAATCACATGTTTCTGGACATGCTGAACTTTCATGGATTCTTAGCTGTTTTACATATATGGGTGAGTTGAACAGAATGACACAGTTCAAAGAAAAATCAGCAAAACATGGTAATAACATCAATGCAGGTCTTTTTACTTATCCAGTATTAATGGCAGCAGACATTTTATTATTCCAATCGGATCTAGTTCCTGTTGGACATGACCAAAAACAACATCTTGAAATTACTAGAGAAATTGCAAGTAGATTCAATAACATCTATGGAGATGTATTCACTGTTCCAGAACCTTATATTGGTAAAGTCGGTGCTAAGATAATGAGTTTACAAGAACCAACTAAGAAAATGTCCAAATCAGACGAAAATCCAAATGGTTATATTTCTCTATTAGACGATTTGAATGTTGTCAAAAACAAAATCAAAAGAGCAGTAACAGACTCCGATAGAGAAGTTACTTATTCAGAAGATAAGCCTGGAGTAAAGAATCTTATTGATATATATTCAAGTATTACAGGCGATTCCATTGAATCTTGTATGAATGAATTCCAAGGTAAAGGCTATGGTGATTTGAAACGAATAGTTGGAGAAGCTGTTGTAGAAGAACTTAGACCTATTCAAGAAAGATTCAAGGATCTACAAAAGAACAAAGATTACCTAGACAGTATAATCAAAAAAAATGGAGAAACAGCTAATTACTTGGCAACAAAAACTCTTAGAAAAGTTCAAAAGAAAGTTGGTTTTCCAGTAAGAATCAGATAAATTATTTATGGGTCTGTCCCTTAGACAGGCTCTTTTATTTTGTAAGAAAATTTTATTATTCCTCTTTTCTATTTATCTTAAATTAGAACACATTTTTTTTAATAACATATAATGTATTAATAGTTCATAAAAAATATTTAGGATAATTAGTTGCTAACATGCATGTTTAATTGTTCTAATAAGGAGGAATAATACTTTTGAAATGTAAGGAATCCTATATAGGTACTAAAAAAGAGTGTATCCAATTTCTTAATGCCAATCTACCAAAACTTTTTAGAGGAGAACTTCAGTTAGAAGGACAGGATGTTTTTATTCCAAGTAGAGAAGAATTAGAATTCAAAATGAAATTTGAATATGACGAAGATTATGAGTACGGATGTGTTGGAATCAAGATCTCTTGGGGTGAAGAGCCAGATATTCCAGACGAAGAAGATGAAGAGGAAGATGACGACGACGACGATGACGACGAGGAATTCATACCAAACAAGAACACTAAACACTATTATCTCTAAGATGAAAAATAGCTAAAACCCTCAAAAACTGAGGGTTTTGTTTTTAAAAATGATTAAAAAGGAGAGAAAACATGCCATCTGAAGATTTATCCAAAGTCTTAGATAACTATAATATAGAGGTACTAAACATAAAAAATGAAAATTACAAAGTAAAAAAAGGTGTTTGGTGGATTCAAACCCCAACAGGATACAAGATACTTAAAAAGAATTCCATACCAAAAGAAAGATTGAATTTTATTATTGCTGCCATAGAATATCTATGCAGTAGAGGAATCAATATGCCAAAAATCATTGAATCAAAAAAAGGCGAAAAATTTATTGAAGCAGATGGTGCCAATTATCTATTGAATGAAGCAATTCCAGGCAAAGCACCTAGTTCTAAGACAACTGAAGGACTAGAAAAAGTAATAAAAGAATTAGCTAAATTCCATGCTGCATCTATGGGATTTCAACCACCTTGTGATTGTAAACCCAATGTTCTTCTAGGAACTTGGTATGATAAATCCAGTAAGAAAATGAATAAACTGAATGAGTATTATGAACAAGAAAAAAACAAAAGTACACATAGCGAATTCGGGAATATGATACTAAAAGAATTTCCTAACTTCCATAAGAAAATGGAAACTGCCTTAAATAAAGATAATATGTCATTATATAACAGATGGGTAGCTGAAATACAAAAAACAACATGCTTGGTTCATCAAGATTTCATTGATGGAAATTTAATAATGACAGATAAAGGAAAGATTTATGTTCTAGATCCAGATTCATTAGCTATTGAAGTACCAACAAAAGATATTAGAAAATTCCTCAATAAAATCATGAAAAAACGTGGCAGCTGGGACTTGAAACTTACTATAGATATTTTGAAATGGTACCAAGAAGTTAATCACTTAGAGCATTGGCAATGGCAGGTTCTAAAATCCACAGTAATGTATCCACATCTATTTGCAGGTATAATGAGTAAATATTATCAAAAAAGAGAAGCATCATGGTCAGAAAGTAAATATGTAAGTAAGCTAAAGAATATCATCGACATAGAAAATTCAAAAGAATATATTATAGATAATTTTGAACAAATAATCGCTTCACTATAATATGCGAAAGGGTTGGTGTTGAAAATTGAAAACAAATAACACTACTATTGAACTTAAGGATATATTTTCTAATGTACTAAATCAATATAATATTAGACCAGATGACATATCAATCATTCAGAATGAAGGATTAAAAACCCTATGGAAATTTACTAATAAAAACCAAAAAATGTGTCTAAAAAGATTCCGTCATACCAAGGAGAAAATTACGTTCTCCGTTAATGCTCAAAGGCATATATATGAGAAAGGTGGAAAAGTACCAAACGTTTATCCAAATAGTCAAGGTGAATATATTACTGAGTACATGGGACAACTATTTGTACTATATGAATGGATAGAAGGAAGAGACCTTAATTTCACAAGAACTAACGATTTTAATGATGGAATAGAAGGATTAGGAGCTTTTCACTCAATATCAAAAGGATATATAGCTCCTGAAGGTGCAAAAATATCCTCTAAACTAGGTAGATGGACAGAACAGTACAATTCCATGAAAAAAAGAATGTTGAAATGGAAAGATATAGCTTTGACCAATAGAATTAATGGAGCGTATAAAGTCTATCTTGAATGTATAGATGACATAATTAACTTATGCGATAAAGCCATTATGGCATTAGAACAATCCTCTTATGAAAAAATAACTACCATTGATTTGCATGAGTCCTCATTATGTCATCAAGACTATGGCTCAGGAAATGCTATCTTATCAGAAAAAGGCATATTTGTCATTGACCTGGATGGTGTAACATACGATTTGCCTGCTAGAGATTTGAGAAAAATAATTGGCAAACGAGCTGAAAAAAGAGGCAGATGGGATATAGACGATATTAATCTAATACTTAACCATTATGAAAAAACCAATAAATTGACTATAGAAGAAAAAGAAGCTCTAAAAATAGACTTAATGTTTCCCCACTGGTTTTTTGGAACAATAAAAAATATATTCTCAAAAAATAAACAGGTCAATCCAGGAAAAATAGCTAAAATAGCAAAATTGGAAAAAGAAAAGTTAGCAGTTTTAAATCAATGGAAGATTTAAGCAGAATTAGTCCATAAGGAGGATTATTTAATGAATATTGCATTTATATGTACAGAGAAACTTCCTGTTCCTCCAGTATTAGGAGGAGCTATACAGATATATATAGATAATATACTACCCATAATATCAATAGAACACCATATAACTGTTTTTACAGTATTAAAAGGCGGCTTACCAGAACATGAAAAAGTGGGAAATGTAACTTTTATCCGTGTAAAGGGAAGAACAAAGTCCGAGTATATAAAAGAAGTTGAAAATAAGATAAGTTCTATTCATGATAAATTAGATTTGATACATGTATTCAATAGACCACGCTGGGTAAGGCAATTAAGCGGAGTAGCACCTAATACTTATTTTAGTTTAAGTCTCCATAATGAAATGATGTTACCTAAAAAAATTAACCCACCCCAAGCAAAAGAGTGCATAGATAAAGTAGAATTCATAACAACAGTAAGTAAATTCATAGGAAACGAAGTTATTAATATGTACCCATCTGCAAAAGGAAAAGTATTCCCAGTCTATTCAGCAGCCGACATTAATATCTATCACCCTGTAGGCTCTAAAAAAGCAACAGAAAACAAAAAAGAACTCTTAAAAAAATACAATATAGAAGACCACAAAGTAGTAATATGCGTTAGCAGACTAAGCCCAAAAAAAGGTCAACAAATCGTAATGGAAGCCATGAAAATTGTAATGGAGTCTCATACAAAAACTGCATTAGTCCTAGTTGGAAGTAAATGGTATGGAAGCGACGAAATAGATGAATTCACTTCAATGCTACACGGAAAAGCAAACGAATTAAAAGGACCAGTCATATTCACCGGATTCCTAACACCTGACGAAGTACCAAAATTATACAACATAGCAGACATTTTCGTATGCGCATCCCAATGGAGAGAACCTCTAGCCAGAATTCACTACGAAGGTATGGCAGCAGGCTTACCAATAATAACAACCAATCGTGGCGGTAACTCCGAACTATTCGAACAAAATGTCAACGGCATAGTACTAGACGATTACGACAATCCAATCGCCATGGCCGAAAAAATAAACTACCTACTAGACCACGAAGACCAAGCAAAAGCAATGGGCAAAAAAGCACGCAAAGACGCCGAAGAAAACTATACCTTCCAAAGAGTAGCAGGACAATTACTATCCCTCTTCAACAAAGTAAAAAAACACCACAATATCAAACGGTAAAATAAATATTTAAATAATTATAAGTAAATCAGAAATGTTGAATTAATCTCTTATATAACTAAGATTTAATTCAACATTACTATATATACTAAATTTAAATATCTACACCCATCCCAATAAGTTCAATATACTGTACTAAATAATTTATGACCCTCTAGCAATTCTCTATTAATAATAAGATAAAACCCTTTCCCCAATAAACCCTAAAATACATATACTTAACACGGTGTATATCTAACATAAGAGTGGTAGTACATACCAGAACCATATACAGTGATAAGAACGCCTTTTACGGCTTGTTGCCACCCATTCAATCAGATAAAAAGCAACAAACGTAACCAAAGTGATTATCACTGTATATGGTTCAAACATACAACCGTTGTCTACTTAAAAACACAACAGTAAATTATTTTTTATTACCAAAACTTCCATTCCCAATAGAATAATAATAACTAAACCCACTTTTCCTAGCTTCTCCAATATCAATCATATTCCTACCATCAATAAGCATCGGCTTCTTCATTTTTTTAGCAATACTCTCCAAATCCATCTTAAAGAATTCATCAAGTTCAGTACATATAATAGTACAATACGAATCTCTCACAGTATCCTCAATACTATCACAATACGTTATATTTGGAAACAGACTCTTAATCTCTTCAGAAACCATAGGATCATAACATCTTATACTAGCACCCATTTGCAATAATTCGTCAATAATAAATAAAGATGGTGCATCCCTAATATCATCTGTTCCAGGCTTGAAAGTAAGACCCAAAAGAGAAATGGTCTTACCCTCAATCTTATTATAATGATCCAATAATATTTCTACTGGCTTGAGTCTCTGATTCTCATTAACCTTGATTGTACTTCTTACTATATTAAACTCACAACCATATTTTTCACCTATATTAACTAGAGCTTTTGTATCCTTAGGAAAACATGAACCTCCATATCCAATACCAGCTCTTAAAAACTCTGGAGAAATTCTACTATCAAGACCTAATCCATAAGACAAAGTATCGATGTTAGCATTAACCTTACTGCATAGATTAGCCATCTCATTAATAAAAGAAATTTTTGTAGCCAATAACGCATTAGAAGCATACTTTATTAATTCTGCTGTAGGTGGATTAGTATTAATTATTTTTGTTTTGAATGGACGATATAACTCATCCATGACTTTCTGAGCTTTCTTAGATTTGCACCCTATTACCATTCTATCTCCATGAAGAAAATCATTTAGTGCTCTGCCCTCTCTTAAGAATTCAGGATTAGATACTACATCAAAATCTTTTATATCTACACCATTCTTAAGAACTATATTCTCCACAATCTCATGAGTACCTACAGGTACAGTACTCTTGATTATGATAACCTTGTATTTATTAATTCCCTTAGATATCTCAATAGATGCATCAACAACTTGTGAAATGTCAACACTCCAATCAGGTTTTGTTGGTGTCCCAACTGCAATCATAATCACATCTGACAGATTTATAGCTTTATTAATATTATTAGTAAAAAGGATATATTTTTTCTTCAAACATTTGTTTAATAGAGGTTCAAGGCCTTCTTCGTATATTGTTGGAATACCTTTATTCAACTGTTTAACTTTTTTGATATCCTTATCAACACATATAACATCATTTTTATATTTAGCAAAAGATAATGCGGCTACGAGTCCTACATATCCTGCTCCAACAACACATATCTTCAAAAGAAATCACCCTTCTATCTATATTGTAACATTCTGTGTTTATTGCTATTCTACAATATTATATGCTTGTATTAAGATGCCTGTGAGGAAAGTTTTTATATAGTTAAAAATTTAACTATTAGATTGTAATTATTAAGCTATAAATTATTTATAGGTATCAAAACACATGGTATTAATTAGGCTTAGTTAGTTGATGTTATGAATATAGATAAAAGGGTTATTTAATTTTAGATTTTATTGATACTGATATTCACGTTGTCAAGAAAAAGTGAACCATTTCCTTTATAATCTGAATCTACTCCAATAATTACCCACATCTCTCCATTGCTATTAGTTGTAGCATTAAATGATTCCTGAAAGGTTTCAATATCATTATTATTTAAAGCATCTGCATTACCAAGAGTGATTAGATTAATCTTTTTGCTAGCATCTTCTGTATTAGGATTCACAAACAAATAATTGTTATATCCTCTTTCTATTACCTGCATTGAAGGTTCAATATTCACTACTGCTGCTTTTATAAACAATCTATCCATAGGTATGGAGTTATTATTATTTTTGACAGGCAGAATGTCAAATTTTAAGTTAACTTCGTAATTGGAAAGAGGTGATAACCCATCCCTAGAACTTAATTTTTTAGTGGTATACATAAACATATTATTATTTTTAGTGCTGCATGTTAGGTAGATGCCTCTATTAGAATTATCATTCAAAGAATAATCTGCTTGTGCAAAATTAATATCAAACCCATAAGTGAGAGTGTCACCGTCAATACCTGCCAATCCTCCCATCCATCCATCTGTTCCATTTTGAAAATCATAATTGAATTCTAATGAGTGTGACTCTGATGTATTATTATCACTATATTTGTTTTGACACCCAAATAAAAGTAATGAAACTATTAATATTGGTAGTATAATTTTTCTGTTCATTAAAAAACCTCCTATATAACTATTAGTAAAAAAATGTAAGAAATGTTATATTACTATTTTGAGTATATATATTTATTTTATTCAAGGAGGATAAACAAAAAAGGCAATTTCAAACCTATGTTTGAAATTACCCTATAAGCTACGTTAATTAATTTCTAAGATATATTTACTTTTTAACATCAACACTATTAATTTTCTCCATAACCAATGTAAGTATAACAGAAGCAATAGGAACAGATAAAATCATTCCTGCTGCACCAAAGAAACTTCCACCAATGGTTACAGATGCAACAACCCAGAATGGTTTTAATCCAACTGAATTACCAAGGATTCTTGGACTTACTATTATATTATCAATTTGCTGCATTATTAGTATAATAGACAATAAGCCTACAGCTTCCCAGAATCCCGAGAACAATGCAAATATCAGACAAGGTATTGTACCGATAAATGGTCCGATATAAGGAATTATGTTAGTTATACCGATTATAAATCCCATAAGTGGAGCATAAGGTATCTTTAGTGGAGTAACGAAGTTGACCACGTATATGCCTATGCTGACAAGCAAGCCTAATATGATACATGTATATAATTTACCTATCAGAAATTGTTTTAGTGCTTTATCTGTCAATCTAGTTACTCTTATAGTCCAATCAGCATATTTTTTAGGTAGCATAGCTCTAACAAATTTATTTAATTTCGGTCTAATTTCATCCCAATCCCTAAGGGCATAAAATGCCATGAATAATGATAAAAATAATATTGCAATATTGCTTATGAAGCTTCCAATTGATGAAATAACTTGTGTAGATAAGCTGACCAAATCACTTGAAAAGCTTACAATTGAATCTTCCAGCATTTTTATAAGTTCAGCAATTTTTTCTGGGCTTATGAGATTGGTAACAAAAAGTCCATTAATGAATTCGCTTAACTCTTCAGTAGTTGGAAAATTATTAACTAGTGAATTAACACTATCAGTAATAGTAGGAACAATCAAAATTATAAAAAATACAATAAATGCAAAAACAAGTACATAAGTTAGTAAAACACTTAATGTATGTCTGAATTTCAATTTGGTCTTTATTGCTCTTACAACTGGGCTTAATAAATAAATAATTATAGAAGCAATAATCAATGATTTGAATGACGAGAAAAACCAAGTTAGATTACCAGGTTTAAATATGAACTTAGCTATTAAAAAAACAAGTATTATAAAGGGTATATATTTGTATGGATCGAAATTATTATTTTTGTTTGTACTCATGATTCACCTCTAAGCTTGTAGTAGTAAATTTCCTATATCACTATAGTAATGTATATTCCAGAATAATGCAATATAATGTATAAATTTATAACATTTTGAAGGACAAGTTTTCATCAATAATAAATCTGAAGTATAAAATTAATGATTATTGTCATCATAATCTATATGGCAAAAAAAGTCTAGTAAAAATTAGATTTTTTCTTGACATTAATATCCTAATATTGTAATATATAAATATACAGATAGTACGATATAGTTTGTTAAAATAAATACAAGTTGAAAGAGAGGATATTATTATGATTAATAAAGTTCTTATAGTTGGAGGGGTTGCAGGTGGTGCTAGTACCGCTGCAAGGCTTAGAAGAGTTAATGAAGATGCTGAGATAATAATGTTTGAAAGAGGTAAATATATTTCTTTTGCAAATTGTGGTCTACCCTATTATATAGGAGGAACAATTGAACAAAGAGATGCCCTTCTTCTTCAGACTCCTGAAGCAATGAAGGCTAGATTTAACATTGATGTAAGAGTACAAAATGAAGTTGTATCTATTAATAAAGAACAAAAATATGTTGAAGTCAAGGACTTAAAAACCGGAAAAATCTATAAAGAGACATATGATAATCTAGTTCTTTCTCCAGGGTCTACACCAATAAAACCTCCTATACCTGGTATTGACAAAGATAACATTTTTTCACTATGGAATATTCCAGATACTGATGCAATCAAGTCATTTCTCGATAGAAGATCTGTAAAAAAAGTCACTGTAATCGGTGGTGGATTCATAGGGATTGAAATGGCTGAAAATATGTATGATAGAGGTTTAGAGGTTAATCTAGTTGAGATGGCTGACCAAGTTATGGCACCAGTTGATTATGATATGGCACAGCTGATTCATGGACATATGGCACAAAAAGGTATCAAATTATTCCTTAACAATGGAGTAAGTTCTTTTGAAGATGAAGATGGTAAGACCTATGTGAAACTCCAAGATGGAACCATGCTTGAATCAGACATGGTTATATTATCTATTGGTATTAGACCAAATGGTGAATTAGCCAAAAATGCAGGACTTGAGACTAATAAAAGAGGCGGAATAATAGTTGATGAATATCTAAAAACTAGTGATGACAGCATATATGCAGTAGGTGATGCTATAGAAGTTGTAGATTACGTCAATGGTAGTAAAACCATGATTCCACTTGCTGGACCAGCTAATAAACAAGGTAGGATTGTTGCTAATAACATTGTAGGTAAACAAGAGAAATACAAAGGAACTATGGGAACTTCTGTAGTAAAAGTATTTGATCTTACTGTAGCTGCAACAGGTAACAATGAAAAAACTCTAAATAGACTTGGTAAGAAATATCAAGAGGATTACAAAATATCATTGGTTCAACCTAAGTCACATGCTGGATATTATCCAGGGGCTATACCTATGACAATAAAACTAATGTTTGATTTAAATGGTAAAATACTTGGAGCTGAGATTATAGGATATGAAGGTGTCGACAAAAGAATTGATGTCATAGCTACATTAATCAAAATGGGTGGTACAATTTATGACCTGAAAGAATTGGAACTTGCTTATGCACCACCATATTCATCAGCTAAAGACCCTGTGAATATGGCGGGCTTCTCAGCAGAAAATATTTTGAATGGGGATATGGAAGTAGTTTTATGGAACGAAATAGATAAAGAAGATAAACAAAATTCAATAATCCTAGATGTAAGAGATGATATAGAATTAGAGCTTGGCTATATAAAAGGAGCTAAGAATATCCCAGTAAATTCATTAAGGGATAGAATTGATGAACTAGACAAAAATAAGGAGATTCTAGTATACTGTGCTATTGGTATCAGGGGATACATCGCTTCAAGAATTCTTACACAAAAAGGTTATAAAGCTAAGAACTTAATTGGTGGATATAATTTCTATAAATGTGTTGTAAAAGATTATACTAAGATGTCAGGTTCAGATATAGATTGTGATTGTTGTGAGGAGAATGCAGATGAATACAGTAAGAAAAAAGTAAAATCAATTGATTCAGCTAAGAATCAAGGAATCACCATTAAACTTAATGCGTGTGGATTACAGTGTCCAGGACCAATAATGCAAGTGAATAATAAGATGAAAGAGATTAATACAGGAGATATTCTAGAAATCTCAGCTACTGACCCAGGTTTTCCTATTGATGTAAAAGCTTGGTGTAAAAAAACTGGTAACAGCTTTATTAAGACTGAGAAAAGAGAAAAAGAATTTGTAGTTTGGATTGGTAAAGGTAATGAGAATGTAGAAATAAAAGAAAAGTCAACAGTAGCTGCTGACAAAAGTACTATGGTAGTTTTCAGTGGAGAACTTGATAAAGCATTGGCATCATTTATAATAGCTAATGGAGCTGCTTCGATGGGAAAAGAGGTTTCTATGTTCTTTACTTTCTGGGGATTAAATATCTTGAGAAAGGATCAAAAAGTCAAGGTTAAGAAATCGGTAATAGAAAAGATGTTTGGGTTCATGATGCCAAAAGGAACTAAGAAATTGAAACTTTCTAAGATGAACATGGCTGGTATGGGTTCAGCGATGATGAAAAAGGTTATGAGAGATAAGAATGTTAATTCTTTAGAAGATTTAATTAAGTCTGCATTGGATAATGGTGTTAAGATTGTGGCTTGTACAATGTCAATGGATGTGATGGGAATTAAGAAAGAGGAATTGATTGATGGTATTGAATTAGGTGGTGTTGCTTCTTATTTGGGAGATACTGATGATGCAAATCATAACTTGTTTATCTAAATAAAATACGTATAAGCAAAAGCTCGGTTAAGGATGTGGAGATTGACTTAACTGAGCTTTTATTATGATTGTATTAGGATATATGGAGAAATAAATATAATAAGATGAGTCAAATATTTAAAAGTATTGGACATTTTATTGTTTTGTATTAAAATAATATATAGTTAGATTAATTAGTTTAAGAGGGGGTATAAAGTATGAAAGTTTTACAGGATGAAATTAGGAATTTGGAAGTTGATAAGGTGCTGGATATTGGTACAGGTGCAGGGGATTTTATAAAGATTCTTAAGGGAGGTTTTAAGAAATTCAATCATATTATTGGAGTTGATAGTAGTAAGAAAGCTTTGGAGATGGGGAGAGAGAATATACAGGATGATAGAATTGAATTTAGGTATATGAGTGGAGATAGATTGGAGTTTGATGATTCGGAATTTGATGTTGTCAGCGTATCCAATTCAATGCATCATTTTAAGGATCATTCTAAGGTGTTTGAGGAAGTTAAGAGAGTGTTGAAACCTGATGGTATGGTTATTGTTAATGAGATGTTTTGTGATAATCAATCTAAATCTCAGTTATCACATGTTTATTTGCATCATTATATGGCTGAGATAGATACTATTATGGGGATTGTCCATAGACCAACGTATAAAAAACAAGAAATTATTGACTTGTTAGAAGATGAAGGACTAAAGATTATTAGAATTTTTGAAGTAAAAGATGAAGTTTTTAAGAATGTTGAAGAAGAGAAAAAGGAAATAGAAGCATTGAAAAAGTTATTTGATAAGAGATTAAAAGATATAGAGGAACATGAGAGATATGATGAGTTTGTTGGTAGAGCAAAAGATATTAGAGAACATCTTGATAAATATGGAATAGCTGGTGCAACTCAATTAGTAATAATAGCTTCTAAATAATTTATATCTATACAAAAACAATTATATTTAGTATAATTGGGAATGGATTTAGGAAACTTATTAATCAACAATATTTTGAATGGTCGACAAGATTTTATACAAATGTCATCAAAATTGGATCGGCTTTTAAGTAACATTAAGTAATGTAGGGGAGAATGTGTATGAATGTGATAAAAAAATGCATAGGTGTCCTATTAGGAAGTTTCATATTTGCAGCAGCGATAAATGCTATTTATGTACCCTTTCAATTTTTAGATACAGGAATCAGTGGAGTGGCACTACTGTTAAACTTTTTATTTGGTTGGTCGATTCCATTGTTAGTCTTCGCATTAAATATTATTTTTGTTATTTTAGGGTTTAGATTGGTGAATAAATCATTTGGTTTATATAGCATTTTGGGCATTGCGTCAAGTTCTTTATTCTTATATTTAACAAAGGATTTAACGATTGAAATTGATAATATAATTGTTGCGGTTGTGTTTGGAGGACTGATTTTAGGTATTGGTGTAGGAATTGCCATAAGAAGTGGTGGATCAATTGGAGGTATGAATATTTTAGCGAAAATCGTGAACAAATATTTTTCGATTAGTATTGGTACTTTTGATATGTGTTTTAATATAATTCTAGTTGCTGTAGCATGTTTTGTCTTTAATATTAATATAGCCATGTATACAATTATGGCGAGATTTGTTGCTGTAAAAACGATTGACGGTATCATAGAAGGATTCAACCACAAGAAATCGATTTTAATTATTTCTAAAGAATATCAAAAGATTGCAGATAAGCTTATGATAGACCCTAAGAGAGGTGTAACTTACTTAAGAGGTGTGGGAGCATATACAGGAGAAAGTAAGAACATGATTTATTGTGTTGTTAAGCTGACCCAACTTAGTAAAGTAAAGCAAATTGTTCATACTGAAGACCCACAAGCATTCATGAGTATTATTGATACAAATGAAGTGGATGGTAAAGGGTTTAGATAATGTATATGTTGGTGTTACTCTCATTTTAATCTATACAAAAGCTATAAAATCTAGTATAATTATACAAGAATTATGGGAATGAATGAATTCTGGTGGATTCAGGAGACTTCAAATCTTTTTTCGGGTGGTAAGACCGGCCGAGGTAGGTTCGATTCCTACTCACTCCCGCCAATAATGACTAAGACTAATTGACGTTGACAAAAATACTAAACGTCAATATTTTTTGGAGGTGGACAAGTTATGGCAGACAAAGATAAAATACGTTTAACACAAATGTCATCAAAAGCTGGCTGAGCAAGTAAATTAAGTCCACAGGACTTGGCGCAAGTTTTGTGCCAATTGAAAACTAAAGAGAACAAACTAGATCCCAATTTAATAGTAGGATTAGGTACATCAGACGATGCTGGTGTTTACAAAATAAAAGATGATTATGCGTTAATACAAACACTTGATTTCTTCACACCTATAGTTGATGACCCATATACATTTGGACAGATAGCTGCAACTAACTCCTTAAGTGATGTATATGCAATGGGAGGCAGACCTCTTACAGCTATGAACATTGCATGTTTCGCTACATGCTTAGAACCAGCTGTACTGGCAGAGATACTAAGAGGTGGGGCAGATAAGATAGTAGAAGCGGAGGCAATCTTGGTAGGTGGACATACAGTAACTGATAAAGAAGTGAAATTTGGACTATCAGTAACAGGCTATGTTCATCCTGATAAAGTACTTACTAATTCAGGAGCTAAAGCAGGAGATGTATTGGTGCTTACTAAACCAATCGGAACAGGTATTCTTACTACTGCTCTCAAAAAAGATCTGATTACTGAAAAAGAACTAGATGAAGTTGTTAAAAGCATGAGTACATTAAACAAAGGAGCAGCTATTGCTATGGAAAGAGTTGGTGTACATGCTTGTACAGACATTACTGGTTTTGGTATATTAGGTCATACTTATGAATTAGCAAGTGGCAGCGATGTTAATGTAGAAATTGATGCTTCAAAGATACCGCTTTTTAACAAGACATTGCAATTGATAGAAGAAAATGCTGTACCAGGTGGTGCTAGATCCAATCAATCACATTTTGGTAAATGGGTAGATATTAATGATGATATATCAGATTGTTTAGAAACAGCTTTATATGACCCACAGACATCTGGAGGATTACTAATAGCAGTTGCAGAAGATAAAGCTAAACAGCTTGTTAAAGAGCTTACTAAAGAAAATTGTCTATGTGCAAATGTTATAGGTAAAGTACAAGATAAAGATGAAAGTGAAATATTTATAAACGTTTATTAAAAGAGGGATAATACCCTCTTATTTTTATTTGAAGAATGCTATTAAACAATAGAAAGGGGGATTTGAAGTTGATAAATGATATCCTAAAAAAAATCCCATCTATAAATGAAATTTTTGAAGACAATAAAATAAAAGAATTAGTTAACCAAAAAGGCAAAATCATTATAAAAGATATAATAATAAAGGTAACTGATAATTACAGAAATAAGATAATTTCCACTAGTTATCATAGAAAAGATGATTTTAAAAAAGAAGAGATATATAATCTTATCATTGATGAAGTTATAAAATATGCTAACTTATCAGAAAAAAAAAGATTAGGTAGAGTAATAAATGGGACAGGAATAATACTTCATACTAACATGGGAAGAGCTCCCTTGCCAAAAAGAGCTGTAGATAAAATCAATGATGTAGCAAGTAGTTATTGCAATCTAGAATATGATTTAACTACTGGAGAACGAGGTTCTAGGTACGATAGTGTAGAAGAATTATTAATCAAGCTAACTGGTGCAGAAAGTGCCCTAATAGTTAATAATAATGCCGCAGCAGTTTTCCTATGCATTAATACTCTGGCGCTTGATAAAGAAGTAATAGTAGCTAGATCAGAACAAGTTGAAATTGGTGGCAGTTTTCGTATTCCCGAGATTGTAGAGCGAAGCGGTGCTAAGATGGTAGAAGTAGGTACCACTAATAAAACTTATACAAGAGACTATGAAAATGCTATAACAGAAGATACTAGAATATTATTAAAAGTTCATAAAAGCAATTATAAAATAGAAGGATTTACCCATGAGGTTTCAGGTGAAGAATTAGTGACACTATCTAATCAAAAAGAAATTATATCTGTAGAAGACTTAGGAAGTGGTGTATTACTGGATTTAGAAAATTTCAATCTGCCTTATGAACCTACAGTAATGGACCAAGTTAAAAAAGGGTTAGATATAATAACTTTTAGTGGAGACAAATTACTAGGAGGTCCTCAAGCAGGAATTATTGTAGGAAAAAAAGAATTCATTGAAAAAATTAAAATTAATCCACTTACAAGAATGGTTAGAATTGATAAGATGTCCCTAATAGCATTACAAGAAGTGTTGAGTATATATATTGAAAATAAAAATGTTAATCAAAATATACCAATCATAGATATGCTGACTAAGACTTCTAAAACATTACTAGAAGAAGCGAATATATTGAAAAAGATGATGGAAGAAAAACTTGGCAATAAAATAGATATTGATATTATAGAGGAAGATGATGCACCAGGTGGAGGTTCTTTGCCAGGCGTAGCTCTACAAGGATTTTCATTAGCAATAAGTAGTAATATAATAAGTCCTAATGAACTGCAGAATAAATTAAGAGAGAATATGATTCCAATCATATGCAAGATCAAAAATGATAAAATTATCTTAAGTATGAGAACTATAGATAAAAAAGATTATGAAATAATCGTAGATGCATTTTTGCGGTTATTATAGAAGGTGAATGCTATACCATTTGTTATTAAGTGGTATAGCATTCGTCTTGACACGAGAACTTTTCCAGAATATAATCAGCTTGAAAGCATTATATTTAGAAAGGAGTGTTAGCAGTAAAATATGAAAATAGCAGTATGTGTTAAACAAGTGCCTAATAGTCAAGATAAGGGCATGGATTTTCAAACAGGAAATCTAGATAGGAAAATCTTAGGTGTCACAACGAATCCTTATGATCTTGTAGCAGTTGAAACGGCGCTTAGAGTAAAGGAGCATTTGACAGATTCAAGGCTAGACGTTTTTACTATGGGTCCAACACGGGCAGAAAAAACCATTAGAGAGTGCTATGCTCTAGGGGCTGATGGTGGCTATCTCATTAGTGATAAAGCTTTTTCTGGTTCTGATGTACTTGCAACAGCCTATACTATAGCTAAATCCATTGAAGGTGTAGATGATTATGATTTGATTATCTGCGGTAAACAAACAACTGATGGTGATACGGGTCAAGTTGGAGCATCCATATCCGTAAGATTAGATATTCCCTATATTGGAAATGTGGTTGAGATTGTAAAGGTTAACCAAGACTATGTTATCGTTAAGCAAGATCTAGGAACGAAAGTACAGACTGTGAAATGTCCTCTACCCTGTTTGATGGCTGTGGAAAAGGATATATATGTTCCTAGGCTAGCATCACTCAAATTAAAGATACAAGCCAAGAAGAAGGAAGTATTTCCCTTGAGATTTAATGATAATTATGATCAAAATTCAATTGGTGCTAAAGGTTCACCAACAAAGGTTCGAAAAGTATATACTAAGAAGGTAACTGAAAAAAGCAATGTTCTAAATGTTTCAGTTAAAGATGCTAAAAAAATAATATATGACGGATTGGGTATTAAAAATGATGAAAAATAGTGTATTAATATTAATTGAAAATGATAATGAACATGTAAATCAAGTGGTGTATCAAATCGTACAAAAATCACTAGAACTTAAGATGGATAACATTTATGGTGTCTGTATCACAAAGAGTATTAATAAACTGGAAAAGGAACTTTCGTTACTTCCTTTTGACAAAATTGTCTATTATGAAGGTTATGGGAATTTTGATTCCAAAATCTATGCAGACTGTTTTGTTGATGCTGTCGGATTATTTAGACCAACTGTTTCCCTTATTGGTGGTACACCTATAGGTAAATCAACTGCTGCATTGACCAGTGGTATATTAAAGACTGGGTTAACAGCAGATTGTACAGAGCTTCAAATGGATGATGAAGGAAAATTAATTCAAATAAGACCTGCCTTTGGAGGTAATGTGATTGCAGAAATCATTACAGAATCTGCCCGCCCTCAAATGGCAACCATAAGACCTAATACTTTTCCAGCATATGAGGGACAAGTTAAGCATAATCCTGCATTCATTAGTGGTACGATTTCATCAAAAAGTCCTTTTGAAATTATTAATACAACACTTAAGAAAAGTACCAAAAAAATCTCAGACTATGATATTGTGGTAGTTGTTGGTAATGGAATTAAGAACAAAAAGGATATTCAGATGTTTGAGTCATTTGCTGAACGTATTGGAGGTATTTTAGGTAGTACAAGAGCCCTTGTGGAGAGAGGTATAATGCCTGCAGATAGACAAATTGGACTTTCGGGTAGTTATATTAGTCCAAAAGTGTTAATTACCTTTGGGGTTTCGGGCTCTATACAATTTCTTTCAGGAATAAGAAATGCTGATACGATTATTGCTGTAAATACAGATAAAGACTGTAGAATGTTTAGTGTTGCTCATTATCCAATTTTAGCTGATATATATGAAATTGGTAAAATTATATAAAAAGAATATTGGAATATCCCTTGACAACAGCAATATGCTATGATAAACTTTTGATAAGATTACTAGAGAGCAGAGAAAAGTAATCAAATTTAACAAAATGACACGTTTTGTCGTGTTCTATTTGTGGAATTTGGTTTTTTTTATGCTCTCTTTTCTTTTGTTCAAAATTTCTAAATAATAAAAATATAAAATATGGAGGTAGTATTTATGAGTACAAGTATAAGCGATTTTTCACTTGATTTCTTTTCACTAAAGGGTAAGAATGCAATTGTTACTGGAGGAAATACTGGTTTAGGTCAAACTTTTGCTTTGGCACTTGCAAAAGCAGGAGCTAATGTTTTTATACCAAGTCTCATGGAAGATGATGGTACTACTCAAAAATTAATTGAAGAAGCAGGACAAAAAATGTCTTTTATGCAAGTTGATATTACAGAAGATGGAGCTCCAAAGCGTATCATTGATGCTTGTGTTGAAACCTTTGGTTCTATAGATATTCTTGTGAATTCAGCAGGATTATGTATCAATATTGAAGATGTAACAAAGTTTACAAGAAAAGAATGGGATAAGATGTTAGCTGTCAATTTAACCGCAGCCTTTGAATTAGCTCACGAAGCAGCTAAGTATATGATTCCTCAACGATCAGGAAAAATCATTAACATTGGCTCTATGTTCTCCTATCTTGGAGGTCAGTGGTCACCAGCTTATGCAACAACAAAAACAGGTTTATTGGGCTTCACAAAAGCATATTGTGATGAATTAGCTCAGTTTAATATTCAAGTTAATGGTATCGCACCAGGTTATTATGCAACAGAATTAACAACTGCAACAAGGTCAAATCCAGAGACAAATAAGCGTGTACTTGATCATATTCCAGCCAATAGATGGGGAGAGAAACAAGACTTAATGGGAACTTGTGTTTTCTTGGCAAGTAGGGCTTCTGATTATGTTAATGGAGCAATGCTCAATGTTGATGGCGGCTATTTAGTTAGATAACATGACATAGAATAATGATGATTGGATTTTAAGGAGGAAATTATATTATGAACGTATCAAAAGAGCAAATCATAGATTTTCTTACTGGCGTAGTAGGGGAAGGAAATGTTATAACAGAACAGGAAGTTTTAGTAGAAAGTAGCTTGGATCGATTTAGAAGATATGAAAAATATCATGGTAGACAAAGTGATTATATGCCAAGTTGTGTTTGTAAAGTCCATTCAGCTGAGGAAGTATCAGAAATTCTTAAATATGCTAATGAAAATGGTGTTCCTGTAATACCAAGAACCGGTGAATCTGCAACTGAAGGTGGTCTTGAAGTCGTTGTAGAAAACACAATTGTTCTTGATGGTAGTGAGATGAATGAAATCATTGAAATCAGTGAAGAAAACATGCTGGCAACAGTAGCTTGTGGTGTACCATTGGAAGTTCTTGAAAATAAATTAAGAGAAAAAGGTTATACAACAGGACATTCACCACAGTCCAAGCCTTTAGCACAATTTGGAGGACTTGTAGCAACAAGAAGTATTGGTCAGTTTTCAACATTGTATGGTGGTATTGAAGATATGGTTGTTGGTCTTGAGGCAGTATTTCCAAATGGTAAAATCTGCAAAATTAAAAATGTTCCAAGACGTGCAGCGGGTCCAGATATTCGCCACATCATTATTGGAAACGAAGGGTCAATATGTTTTATTACTGAAGTGACCGTTAAGATATTCAAATATCATCCAGAAAACAATCAATTCATGGGATTCTTGCTGGACGATATGAGATTAGGCTTCAGTATTCTTAGAGAAGTCATGGTTGAAGGATATAAACCTTCTGTTGCAAGACTTTATGATGAAGAAGATGGTGATTATCATTTCTCACACTTTGCAGATGGACGCTGTGTTCTAATTTTTGTTGCAGAGGGTAATAAGCATCTTGCAAAAGCTACTGCTGAAGGCATTAGAGAGATATTATCCAAATATAGTGAATTGGAAGAAGTTGATCCAAAGCTTATTGAAAACTGGTTCAATCACCTTAACTGGGATCCACAGTCATTGATTGACGAGAGAAAAGAAACACTTGAAACCAATAATATTTGTCATACAACTGAAATTTCAGGTAACTGGGACGTTATTTGCGACATATTTGAAGCAGGTAAGAAGAGAATTAAAGAGAATTTTCCAGATGTAACACTTATGGGAGGACATTCTTCACATAGTTATTTAAACGGAACCAACATGTATTTCGTATACTTCTATAATGTAGAATGCCCTGTTGAAGAAGAATTAAAGACATACCACTTAGCTATTAAGGAAATACTTGTGGAGGAGACACTTAAGCGTGGAGGTAGTATGTGTCATCACCATGGCGTAGGTAAGCATAGAAGTTATTGGATTAAAGATGAGTATCAATCATCCTACTATATGCTTGAGAATTTAATAGAATCTTTTGATCCAAATAACATTATGAATCCAGGAACGATTCTTGGAAAAAAATAAATCAATGTCATAAGGAGATGAAATTATGAAAAAAAGCACAAGAAAATGGATAACTGTCGCAATCCTTGCAACTGCTGCCGGTATCATTTTTGAGTTGCCTTATATGCGGTACACATTTTACGATCCGCTAAGAGAGGGACTTGGATTAACCCATGAGCAATTTGGGGAACTAATGAGTTTTTATGGTACATTGGCATTCATTTTCTATTTGCCTGGGGGTTGGTTGGCAGATAGACTCTCTCACAAATATTTATTAGGATTTTCTTTGGTAGGAACGGGTCTTGGGGGATTTTATCTATCAACATGGCCAGATTTTGGTTCTGCAAAAATACTCTTTGCATTTTGGGGGATTACATCAATTTTCACTTTTTGGGCAACCTTATTAAAAGCAACAAGTATGCTGGGTGATAAGAGTGAACAAGGTAAGCTTTTTTCTTTAACTGAAGGTGGTAGGGGGATCATTACTTCAGTTATGGCACTTATCGCAACGGCTATGATTGCAAGATTTGGAGGCAGTCCAGGAGAGTTTGTTTTCGTATTATACTTATACTCCGCTGTATGTATTTTAGTTGGTATATTAGCAATTATATTTGTACCACATAATAAGATTCCTGCTGAGGAAAGAGAAAATGGTATGAATGTTATTAAGGACATGATAGAAGTTGCAAAAATGCCTATTACTTGGTTACTTGCAATATGTATATTTTCTATTTATACCGTTTATACCACATCAAGTTACTTTACACCCTACATGACAGAAGTATTTGGAGTTTCAGCAGCAACTGCCGCTTTAGTTGCCACTTTTAAGAATCATCTTTTTAGACCAATATCAGGTATTGTAGGAACAGCTCTTACCAATAAAACTGGGTCATCTATACCATCAATGAAAATAAGTGTTGTTTTCTTGACAGCTCTTATAGTTATAACATTGGTATTACCGGTATCAACAGCATTATTATTTGTTATTAGTATTGTTATTGGGCTTATTGGATTAATGACATTTGTATTAAGAGGTCTTTATTTCGCACCAGTTGGTGAAGTTGGAACGCCTAAACGATTACTTGGAGCGGCAATGGGTCTTATTTCAACAATAGCATTTACTTCGGATATGTTCAATTTTAAAATAGTTGGTAGAATTCTTGATAATAATCCAGGAATAAGTGGTTATAAGATGGTATTTGTCTACATTATCGTATTATTAGTTATTGCTTTCGTTTCATTAATTTTCTTAAAAAGGGCATCAGACAATGCCATAAGCAGTAATGAAGAAAGCGAAAAAGAAGAAGCAGTCGAAAAAGTTGTATAAGGAGTGAGGAAATGAATAATCAATATATTGTAGCAATAGATGGGGGTACACAAAGTACAAAAGTAGCCATTTTTGATCTACAGGGTACAGAAATTTGCTCCCATTCTGTCAGACTTCGTGAGATTGAACTCTATGAAAATGGAGTAGCATTACATCCAGATGATGACCTTTGGGATAGTTTAATACTAGCTTGTGAAGAAATGTTTAAGAAGTTTCAAGGAGATAAAAACGATATTATTGGTGTTGGATTAGGTTCTATTAGATGTTGTAGAGCATTAGTCAAAGAAGATGGCAATTTAGCATCTCCAGTTCAAAGCTGGATGGATATACGATTATCACGACCATATGAACATGAAGACGATAACGTAAAATATGTTACAACAACTACTGGTTATCTAACCTATAGATTAACAGGTGAAACAAAGGACACAAGAAGTAATTATGTAGGACCTTGGCCCATTGATCCAGTTACCTTGGAATGGTATGAAGATAAAGAGAAATTTGATGCGTATACGACACCAAGAGAAATGCTTTTTGATCTAGTAGACCCTTCAAGTGTAATGGGTTATATGACAGAGTTCGCAAGTGAAGCTACTGGTATACCAGCTGGGCTACCTGTTGTTTCAACTTCAAATGATAAGGCTGTTGAAGGATTAGGAGCAGGATTAGTAAATGATGGTACTGTACTTGTGTCATTAGGTACATACATTACATCCATGATGGTTGGTGAAAAAAATAATCAAAATACAGTCAATTATTGGACAAACCCTGGTGCTACCAAGGATGAATATCTATATGAAAGCAGCGGTATTCGCCGTGGTATGACAACAGTGACATGGATTAAAGATTTAATGGGAAGCGATGTAGTAATGGAGGCAGAAAAAAGAGGAATTTCTCCTGAAGCTTATCTGAATATATTAGCACAAGATGTACCTGTTGGATGCGACGGACTCTATACTATTCTGGATTGGTTGTCTCCTCCAGATAAACAGTTTAAGCGCGGCATGATTATTGGTTTTAATGGAACTCACAAAGGTCCTCATATTTTCAGGTCTGTTCTTGAGGGTATTGCTTTAACCATGAAGAATAATGCTCAAGCCATGTGTGATGAATTAGGTATTGATTTAACTAATATTATTGTCAGTGGTGGAGGTTCTAATGGGGAGTTGTTCATGCAGATTTTTGCAGACGTTTTTGGTGTTCCGGCTCACCGAAATGTGATAAATGGCTCTGCAAGTATGGGAGCTGCAATCTGTACAGCCCTAGCTCTTGGTATTTATCAAGATAGAAATGAAGCTATAGAAAATATGGTAAAGCGAAGAGATACCTTTGTCCCAATTGAAAAAAATGTGCGTATTTATAAGGAAATGAATGACAAAGTATATAAACATATAACTTCATATACAGATGATCTATTAAAAAAATCTCATGAAATATTTGGGTGATGAGGATGAATATTCTAAATTGCTTTAAGGTAATAGAAGATTTGGAAAAAATGACAAAAGATGACTGGCACATTGCTGGTCGTCTATTTGTTGATACATCATTTATTAAGACCATGGTAAATGAAAGTGATGCAAGTGCTATTGAACTATCTTTACGTCTAAGAGATAGTAGTGAGGCTAATATTTTTGGAATAACAGTTACAGATAAAAAGGTGAGATCTTTTGTTAAGCAAATGTATGGATTGAAGTTTAACCAAGTTGCCGTTTGTGATAGTAAAGGTACAGATATTCGTTTTAGACCTGACCTTGTAAGCAGTATCATAGCAGATTATGCCAAAAGTATTGGAGCAGATATCATTACCTTTGGATCAAATGCTCCGAATGGCAACAATTATTTGACACCATTTTATGTAGCTGAGATGTTAAATATGATATGCATAAGCAATGTGATTAATATTGAATCAATCAGTAATCAGCAATTAGTAATTACCTATCAAGGTGATATTGGTACGATTACAATAAAAGCTGCTGCACCAATTATTCTGATTATTGATAATGCACCTGGTACTTCTTTAAGAATTCCTACCCTAAAAGATAAGATAGAGGGAAGTAAAAAGGAAGTCTATGAGATGGATATGGAAGATTATCAAGAATCCTCTATAAAGATAATGAAGCCGTTAAAGTTAAGTACCATTGATAATTCTAGAAATTATGAAGTCATTGAGAAAGAAGAGCTGATAAAGCTTATTGAGGATAGTCGAAAATGAAAATAACAGTAATTGTTTCGGATTTCGGAAATGAACATGAAAACTATTTTAAGCAGTTAATGACGTTTATTAAGGGTTATACACTTTCTCTTGAGGTAATCATTATTACGGACAAGGTCAGTCAATATACTTCTGTAGATGATAGTATTGATGTTATTGAATTTGGCATATGTAATTCAGAAGTTATTGTGGATTATCTAGCAAGAAGATTGAAATCATCAAGAAGGATTATTTTTGATTCTAGTATATTATCCAGAGAATTAGCAGGAAGATTGTCTGTTAGGCTGAATATTCCTGGTTTAATTGATGTTCGTTCTATGAGGATTGATGACGAAAATATTATTTTTAGTAAATATGTCTATGCAGCTAATTTAGTAGCAGAATTTGCAAGTAAGGAGTTTTGTATTGCTCTATCAAGGACGGTACCTATATCAGAAGAGATATTAATTGCAGCGACCACTATGAACATACATAAAGTCAGTGAAAATAGTTCTGTCGAAATTCTATCGGTGGAACCTATGCAAAAAGATGAGTATAAGGATATGCTCATTGTTGTTGGTAGAGGTGTAGATGCAGAAAATGACCTAGATAGAATAAAAGAACTTGCAGTCAAAATGGATGCTGACTTAGGTGCATCAAGACCAGTATGTATGAGTGGCTATGTATCTCTAGAACATTTAGTTGGTGTTTCTGGCAAGATATATAATCCAAAACTATGTGTTACTTTGGGTGTATCAGGTTCTTTAGCCTTTTATCCAGGAATTGAAAAGAGCAAAATTATTATTTCAGTAAATGATGATAAAGATGCACCAATAATGCAGAATTCGGATTACTGTATCCAGAGTGATTATAAAGAGGTTGTAAAATATTTGGAGAATTTTTGGAGTGATTCATATGAATGAATATAAAGATAAGTATGTAGACTATTTAAGTGATGAATCTAAATTACAAGGATACTGCGATTATATTGAGTTTCCTACTTGTGAAGAAGAAGTTGTAGATTTAATTAGTAATTGTAGTAAAGAAGATATAACGATAACTGTACAGGGTGGTAGAACAGGAATTGTTGGAGGAAGTGTACCTCAGGGTGGATTGCTAATGAATATGAGTAAAATGGATAAAATAATAGGTATTGAAGGGGAGATTCTATCCGTAATGCCTGGTGTACCTCTATTTGCTATTAATGAATTTGTTAATCGTGAGAAAAAAGGCTATATCTTTCCTGTTGATTCCACAGAGAAAACCGCAAGTATAGGAGGTATCTTTTCTACAGGGGCAAGAGGTCCAAGAAATTATCATTTTGGTGATAGCATAAATTATTTTAAAGGTATTGAAGTAATTGATTTTAGCGGGGTTAAACATATTCTTTCTATGAAAGATGAAGTTAACGATTATTATAAAAAAGAAGGAAGAGAAGGTATTGTTACAAAGCTTCACATACAATTAATAAAAAAGTTTAACCATATATGGGGTATTGTATTTCTATTTGACAGCATTAAGGATATTGTTGGTTTTAGCGAAGATGTGAAAAAAAGTGATATCAAGAATATACTGTCCTTTGAATATATAAGTGATAGTACAATTGATCTCATACAAGAATTCAGTACTGGTATGGACAAGTTGAAAGGCGTGCCAACATTTGATAAAGGTATGCATATGATTTATACTGAGATTTTTTCTGATAATCAAGATGACATTGAAATGTCAGCAGAAATGTTGATGGAATTAGCAGCAGAACATCACTGTGATATTGAGAAAGCTTTAGCTGTATCAACAGAAGATGATCTTGAGAAAATGGCAAATTATAGACATGCAGCAGCAGAATGTTGTAATATGTTTATTGAACATGTCAAAAAAATTGATGAGGGAATAACAAAATTATCAACAGATATTAGTGGGATTACAGACATTTGTTATTTTGCTAACTTAAAAACTGATATTAAATATGTTATATTTGGGCATTTGTTGGATGCACATTTACATATGAATTTACTCCCCCAAAATTATGAGGAATATATGGAAGCGAAAGAAATAATTAAGAATATATCTGTTGAAAACTACTTAAAAGGTGCCACAATTTTCACAGAACACGGTATAGGGAAAATAAAACAGTATATTGTTGATGCTATAAATGATAGTATACTAACTCAAAACAAGGAGAAATGATTTTGAAAAATCTACATCTTCCAAACACCTGTATTTGTAGTGGAGATTGCAGTAGCACCAGCTTTTAGTGCATTCATGACATCATCTTTTGCACATACTAAACCACCAGCAATTATAGGAACATCTATTAATTCAACAACCCATCCTAATACTTTTGGCATACATCCTGGCATAATTTCGATACAGTCAGGTCTTGATTGGGATATTTGTTTTTCTAAACTATAAAAGGACATTGAGTCTACCAGAAAGAAACGATGTACAGTGAAAAGGTCACGTTCTCTAGCGGCATGAATCATATGGGCTTTCGTGCTAATAATTCCGTCTGCTCTTGTTTTTTCCTTAATATAGTCAATAACAATATTTTTATGTGACGTACCTTCAAGTAGATCAACATGAACAAATGCAGATTTACCTGAATTCTTAACTTTATTTACAATATCACTAATGGTTAATAAATTACCATATAAAATAAATACCACATTACATTCAGAATTTAGAACTTCTTCTAATCCTTTGTCATCTTTGATGCCACCTATTATTGGATTATCTTCTAATAAATTTAACAAGTTTTGCATATTGGCCACCTTTCTAGAACATAATTAGATTGTTGGTTATATATTCATTATACAGAATTATGAACCAATAGCAAGTTGAATATATAATCTAGATTTATCATCTGATGTTTAGTTTATACTAAATAAATTATTTTATTTGAAATTATTTATTATTAAAAAAACTAATTACCTATACATAAGATATTGATTATACGATTGCTTCTAGCATATAGTGCTAGATAATGAATTGAAGGTTATTATAAAACGAGCTTAATCTAATAACCATTTATTGATAAGGTTAATTACAATTTGAGGAGGTTTTATCTTGAATGATTTAAATAATAAGTCAAAGAGATGGTTATCACAAAGGTTTAGACCATTTGTTTTTTTTCCAGCATTTATTTTGCTGATATTGACAATTGTATTAAATTTTGTGAATCCAAATACTTTTTTAGATATAACTACAATGGCTAAGAACTTTATGGTTGGTGACATGGGGTGGATGTTTAGTATTGTTGGTATACTATGTGTAATCGTCATTGTATTAACGTATTTTTCACCATTAGGTGAAGTGAGAATCGGTGGAAAAAACGCAAAACCAATGCTAAAAAAATCTTCGTGGTTTGCTATAACATTATGTACAACGATTGCAGCTGGGATTCTTTTTTGGGGAACTGCAGAACCTATGTGGCATTTGGCTTATCCACCTGAATCATTAGGAATTGCTCCTATGTCACCAGAGGCAGCAAAATATGCAATGGAGACTATGTTTCTTCATTGGACATTTATACCTTATGGAATTTATGCGGTACCAACCATTGTATTTGCTTTTGCATATTATAATATGAGGCGTTCATTTAGTGTTGGGTCTCAAATATCACCATTAATATCAAGCAATAAGCAAAAAAAAATCAATGGAGTTATTGATGCAGTTGTGCTTTTTACCGTAGCTGCTGGTATTTCTTCTTCTTTTGGCACTGCTGTTATGAACATGGGTGGTGGGATAAATGCTCTTTTTGGTATTAATAATGATAAAACAATTTGGATTATTATTACGATTATAGGTACAGCTGCCTTTATTATTTCCTCTGGTACAGGATTAATGAAAGGAATCAGAGTTTTATCTGATGTCAATGTATATTTATATTATATTATCATTGTAGCATTATTAATCCTTGGTCCATTTAATTATTTCTTTAGCTTAGGAACAGAAGCTTTTGGTGGATTTATTGACAACCTTTTTTCAAAAGCTCTATTTACTGGTGCATCTTCTGGAGATTCATGGGCTTCAGGGTGGACAATGTTCTACTGGTCTAATTGGATGGCATGGGCACCTGTGTCAGCAGTATTTCTAGCAAGGATAGCTTATGGTTATAAAATCAAGGAAGTCATTATGATGAATTTCATTATACCAAGTATTTTTAGTACGGTCTGGATGACAATACTCTCAGGTACTACAATTAATTATCAAATGACTGGGAAGGTTGATATAATTGCTAAGATGAATGAGCAAGGCTCAGCAGCGGCTGCCTATACTGTACTAGGTGAATTACCTTTTTCTGGTTTAATTATCGGTATTTATTTGATTGCAGTTATGATTTCCTTTATAACAGCTACAGATTCTACAACTAATGCTATGGCAAGTATATGTACATCTGGAATTAAAGATGGAAGACAAGAAGCACCACTAGTAATTAAAGTTGTATGGGGGATTATTATAGGTGCAATATCTTTGGTTTTCATTGCTGCTCTTGGTCTCGATGGAATTAAAATGCTCTCATATTTAGGTGGTTTTCCAGCACTGTTCTTAGGAATATTGAGTATTGTATCTTTGCTGTTAATAATGAAAAAATCAGATAAGTACGATGTTGTATCAAAAGATACTAAGGAAGTTACGAAAGAATAGAGGCTATAGATAGCTGTCTTATAATATTTTGAGAAAATATCATAATCTTAAGGTCTTATTAGACAGCTATTAATATCTAATCTAGTCATTATATTTATCTTCACTATGCATGATAAATTTTAGTTTGCTGGTTTATTATTATTAATATTTGTATCACAATCATTAACAAAAAAAGGTGGCCATGGTTCTCTGGGAGTACCATTTTTAATAAATCTGAAATTACAGCAATCACAGCCACAGCCTAATGTTTTAGTACGATGAAGCTCAATTCCAAGAGCTTTGAAAATAACATAATCCAGATTACATAGATAAGGTACTAATTCGTCAGCCTCTTGATCATGAAAAAATTTAACTATACCACATTCAGTATAATCTATTGCAAGGTCATAATTAATACCATCACCATCATTAACTTCCCATACCCAATCATAAGGATATTTTTTCTCTCTGGATATAAAGGCTCTTCTCTTCATTTTTCTTACTTTTGATTTGGAAAACATTCTTTTACCCATGATTCTTCTTATAAACCTAGGCATTTTATTAAAATATCTAGTCAATGATAAATAGATTAATTTACCAATATCATATAATTCGATGTCGTATTCGGCCAATACTCTATACAAGGCTAAACCCCAACTTGCTTGAACAAGATTAGATGTCAATTTGTTGTCATCACCTCCAATATAAGGGAACTGAGGTATTAGTTTATTATACTCGTTTTTGACTTTTAGTTTAACTGCACTAGCTTCTTTATTACCGAATATGTCAATTAATTCAGGTGTAATTGGTTTCAAGAATTTTTCTATTGACTTAGAAAGTTTATCCTTCTGCTTTATATAATAATCATTCTCTGACATAACACTATCACTCCTTTGTATTATAATTATATAATAATAACTTAACAAATAACAGCCTAATTGTCAATGGATTGCAATTGATTTTTATAATCATTATCAATAAAGCTTAGACTTCTATATTTCATACTATATTACACCGATTTATATATCATTTATTTTATGGTTGATAGATGAATTATAAAGTATTCTATGGTATCATAAAATAAATAATAGTATATAAGGTGAAAATTATGGAACATTTAATTATAGGAACAGCAGGGCACGTAGATCACGGTAAAACAGAATTAGTAAAAGCACTGACAGGCTGCGATACTGATAGACTGAAAGAAGAAAAACAAAGAGGGATGACCATTGAACTTGGTTTTGCACCCTTTTATTTAGATGGAAAGATTTTCTCTATCGTAGATGTACCAGGCCATGAAAAATTAATAAAAACAATGGTCTCAGGTGCAACTGGAATGGATATGGCACTACTAATCATTGCAGCAGACGAAGGCATCATGCCACAGACCATTGAACACATTAACATACTCTCTATGCTAGACATAACCAATATAATCATTGTTATAACAAAAATAGACTTAATAAGTAATGAAAACCTTGATAATACAATAACAAAAATAAAATCTTTTATAAAAGAAACCCCATTAAAAGATTCACCTATCTGTCAAGTATCTTCCAAACTAAATATAGGCATAGACGATCTTAAAAACATAATACTTAACCAATCCAAAACAATAAATAAAACAAGAAATGCCGAACTATTCAGAATGCCCATAGACAGAGTATTCACCATAAAAGGTCATGGAACAGTGGTAACAGGAACCATAACAGGAGGCAAAATAACCAAAGATGATCTTATCGAAATACTTCCAAATAAAATAAACTCAAAAGTAAGAGGAATCCAAGTACATGGTTCAGAAATGAATAAAGCCTACGCTGGTCAAAGATGCGCAATAAATCTAACCAAAGTAGAAAAATCATCAATAAACCGTGGTGATGTAATAGGAAAGCCACAAGAATTATCCCCTACACTCTCCATAGATACCGTAATCTATAACTTAATGGACAACTACACAATAAAACATAACCAAAAAGTAAGAATACACATAGGAACAACAGAAGTAATAGGAAAATTAAAATTAATTCAACAAGAAAACATAGAAAAAAATCAAAAAGCCTACGCCAGAATAAGACTAGAAAAACCTGTAACAGCTGTATTCGGAGATAAATTCATAATACGCTCACTAACCCCAGTAATCACTATCGGAGGAGGCAGAATACTATCTCACAAATCACCTAAACTATCACACCTGCAAACTAAAACAGTAGATTACTTCACTTTACTGGAACAAGCCAATCCAACCCATATAATCCTCAACCTACTACAAACCAACCATCAACTATTTACCATAGACAAAATATTCAAAAATCTATATATCAACCGACAAACCATCTATCAATCACTATCCACCCTACTAAACCAACAAAAGATACTAAAACTAACAAACAAATACTATATCAGCAACGAAACAAACACCTACCTAAAACAACTAATAATAAAATCAATAGAAGAATACTACCAAAATAACAAATACACTATATCAATAAACAAAGAAACCCTAAGAACAAAAACATTCCCGAAATGGAACAAAGACCAATTTGACACCCTATTAACCCTATACAAAAAAAACAACATACTAAACATCTCAAACGACCAAATCATTATAAACAAACAACAAAGAATAACCCAAATATACCAAGACAATCAAATAAACAAACTAGAACAACTAATACTAAAAACCAACTTACAAGGCTTTAACATAACTAACACTATACAAACCAATATCAACACTAACCAACTAAATCACCAACTAAAGTTCCTCCAACAAATAAATAAAATAATAAAACTAAACCAAACCACCTACATCCATAAAACAAATTACGACAACCTACTACACCATATCAACACCCTGTTCACCCAACACCACAAAATAACAGTACAGCAAGTAAGAGACACCCTACAAATAGGAAGAAAACAAACAATAATCATCCTAGAATACCTAGACCAAATAGGTCTAACCAAACGACTAAACAACTACCGAATCCAACTAAAAACCAAATAATCATTAAACCCAACAAAAAGTGGTATAGTATTCGTTTTACGCAGACCGGTCCTTCAGGAGAAAGGCAAGTAAAACGAATACTATACCACTTGCACTACACTAATCATTCCAATATTAATTACCCAATTATTTTAATAATAAATTAACAATCTATCCTAACATATACCATCCAATAAATAAAAAAACAATATACTCCCCCATCCTATAAATTAAGACAATTCCCCCTCACCATTACAAATAAATAGTCTCCTGCTAAGTTCAATTCAATTAATAAAGCTATAACAAAAAAACCTTAACTATCCATAAAATAATACCTAACTAGATGCTTTTTTTCCCTATAGGATTTATCATATAGTTAAGAATATAAAGATAATACAGAACTGTAATAACTTTGTTAAAAAAATCCCACAAGGAGGTAAATAATGAAAGGAAAAACAATATCCAGCCTAAACATTGGCGATACAGCTTCATTCCAAAAGACAATCACCGAATCTGACGTATACCTATATGCAGGTATAACAGGAGATCAGAACCCCGCGCATATAAATCAGGTTGAAGCAGAAAAATCCATGTTCAAAGGTCGCATAGCCCACGGTATGCTTACCGCAGGACTTATCTCAGCAGTACTTGGAATGCAACTACCAGGTCCAGGAACAATATATCTAGGTCAAGAACTCAAATTTACCGCTCCTGTCAGATTTGGAGATACTATAAAAGCACAAGTAGAAGTAATAGAGAAAAAAGAAGAAAAGAACATCATCAAATTAAAAACTATATGCACTAATCAAAATGATAAAATTGTACTAGAAGGAATAGCAACTGTTATGCCCCCAAAATAAAAATTAATAATAGAATCAAAGATTACAAATATCAACAAAAAGGAGGAACCATTACATGGATTTTTCTATTTCTAACGAATACGAAATGCTGCAAAAAATGTACAGAGAATTTACAGAAAACGAAGTAAAGCCTCTGGCAAGTGAAGTAGATGAAGAAGAAAGATTTCCAGTAGAAACAGTAGAAAAACTTGCAAGATACGGGATGCTTGGTATCCCATTCCCAAAAGAAGTAGGTGGAAGCGGAGGAGACAATCTAGCCTATGCTATGGCAGTAGAAGAATTATCAAAAGCTTGTGCAACTACAGGAGTAATTGTATCTGCTCATACTTCCTTATGCGCTTGGCCTATATATGAATTTGGCACAAAAGAACAAAAAGAAAAATACCTTAAACCATTAGCAGAAGGTAAATTGTTAGGTGCCTTTGGATTAACTGAACCTAATGCAGGAACAGATGCCTCAGCGCAACAGACCACGGCAAGATTAGAAGATGATTATTACATACTAAACGGTTCAAAAATATTTATTACCAACTCAGGATATGCGGATATTTATATAATCATGGCAATGACTGACAAAAGTCTAGGAACAAGAGGCATCTCAGCCTTTATTGTAGAAAAAGATTATGAAGGATTAAGTGTAGGTAAAAAAGAATCGAAAATGGGAATAAAAGGTTCAGCGACTTGTGAACTAATATTCAGGGACTGTAAAGTTCCAAAACAAAACTTACTAGGAAGGTTAAACAAAGGTTTTGGCATAGCAATGAAAACCCTTGATGGAGGACGTATAGGTATAGCAGCACAAGCCCTTGGAATAGCCCAAGGTGCCCTTGATGAAACTATAAAATACGTAAAAGAGAGAAAACAATTCAATAGAGCTCTATCGAAATTCCAGAATACACAATTCACTATTGCAGATATGCAGACCAAAGTGGATGCTGCAAGATTGCTTGTCTATAGAGCGGCAAGAGCGAAAGATAACGATGAACCTTATAGTTCCCATGCAGCTATGGCTAAGTTATTTGCTGCAGAAACAGCAATGGAAGTCACCACAAAAGCAGTACAGCTTCATGGTGGTTATGGTTATACCAGGGAATACCCCGTTGAAAGAATGATGAGAGATGCTAAGATAACAGAAATATACGAAGGAACTTCCGAAGTTCAGAAAATGGTAATAGCAACTGGTTTGCTAAAATAAGGAGGTCAGATAATGAATATAGTCGTGTGTATAAAACAAGTTCCTGACACAACAGAAGTGAAGATCAATCCAGAAACAGGAACACTCATAAGAGATGGTATACCAAGTATTATCAACCCTGACGATAAAAGAGGACTAGAAGCAGCTCTAACATTAAAAGACAAATACGGTGGTGTTGTAACAGTAATAACAATGGGACCTCCACAAGCAAAAGATGCTCTTAGAGAAGCTTTGGCAATGGGAGCAGATGAAGGAATATTATTAAGTGATAGAGCCTTTGCAGGTGCTGATACATGGGCAACATCAACTACTATTTCAAAGGCATTAGAAAAACTTGATTATGATTTAATAATTGCAGGACGTCAAGCTATTGATGGGGATACAGCTCAAGTTGGACCTCAGATTGCTGAACATCTCAAGATACCTCATGTAAGTTATGTTGAGAATCTAATGAAGAAGGATGACAAACTAATACTTAAACGAGCTTTTGAAGATGGATATCATATTATAGAAGTCAAAATGCCATGTTTGATTACTACTCTAAGTGAAATGAATAAACCAAGATATATGTCAGTTAGTGGAATAATAGATGCATATAGAGAAAAAGAAATAAAAGTATGGAAATTAGATGATTTAGATATAGATGACCGATCTACTATTGGACTTAAGGGTTCACCTACCAAAGTAAAAAAATCATTTACAAAAGGTGCTAAAACTGCAGGAAAAGTATTTGAAGTAGATAATGAAGAAGCGGCTAGAATAATTGTTAAGAAACTACAAGAAAAATACATTATATAACCAGCGGGGAAAGGAGGTATAAGGATGAATATTAATGAATATAAAGGTGTAGTAGTATTTGTGGAACAAAGAGAAGGTATCATAAGCAAAGTTTCTCTAGAGCTTCTTGGCAAAGGAAGAGAATTAGCAGATAATCTAGGCGAAAAGTTAATAGCGGTATTAATTGGATATAATATGATGGATAAAACAAAAGAATTAATCTATTATGGAGCAGATAAAGTTATCTATGCAGATGATAAGGCTTTTGAAGTATATATGACAGAACCTTATACAAAAGCTATGAGTACAATCATAAATGATAGAAAACCTGAAATTGTATTATTTGGTGCAACGGCAATAGGAAGGGATCTTGCACCAAGGATATCAGCTAGAATACATACAGGACTTACTGCAGATTGCACATCTCTAGAGATTGATGAAGAAAATAATAATCTTCTTATGACAAGACCTGCTTTTGGAGGTAATATATTAGCAACGATTATATGTCCTAATTATAGACCCCAGATGTCAACAGTCAGACCAGGGGTTATGCAAAAGTTAGAAAAAGATACTTCGAGAGAAGGAGATGTGGAACAATACAATATGGACATTAACGAATCTGACATGACCTATAAAATCCTCGAAGTAGTAAAAGAAGAAAAAGAGAAAATCAATATTGAAGATGCTAATGTACTTATATCTGGAGGAAGAGGAATAGGTAAAGCTGACAATTTCACCATATTAAAAGAATTAGCCAAAGAATTGAAAGGACAGGTATCTGCATCTAGAGCGGTTGTTGATGCTGGATGGATTAATAAAGACCATCAAGTAGGTCAAACTGGTAAAACTGTTAGACCAGGTTTATATTTTGCATGTGGTATATCAGGAGCTATTCAGCATCTAGCAGGTATGGAAGAATCAGACTACATTATAGCAATAAACAAAGATTCAGAGGCACCAATATTTGAAGTAGCTGATTTAGGCATAGTTGGTGATGTTCATAAAGTTATACCTGAATTGATTAACCAATTAAAAGTCATTAAGGAAAACAGGTAAAAAAGCTATATAATATATGAATTCTGGATAGAATTAATTAAAGTTTTACTGATTAATATTTACAATAATATACTAAAAATATAAAATTATTATATTAAACAAAGTATTTTGGAATTTATTCAAAAAATATTATGGTCAATTGTACACAATGTGTTATAATTAATTTACATATTAAATATCCTATAAAAAGTCTTATTTCTTAATTTGAGATAAGGCTTCTTCCATTCAGGAATACATTATATAAGAGTATTAAATATTATAATTAATCATAAGAAAAGAATGATTTATATAACTTTTTTCAAAATTACTACTATAAATTATAAAAAGATATTCATAGATTTAACATCTTTATGTTATAATATGATGATAAAAAATTATAGGAGTGATAAAAATGGAAAAAGTTATAGTTATTAATAATGATGTATTTGGTCAAGGAGATAGAATTTTAGGAGAAAAGTTAATGGGGGCTTTTCTAAAGAAAATTTGGGCTAGAAATGAAAAACCTGAAGCAATATTGTTCTATAATGCTGGTGTGAAACTTACAGCAAAAGGTTCTACAGTTCTTGATGTGCTTACTGGATTAAGTGAATCAGGAGTTGAGTTGTTGGCATGTGGAACATGTATCAATTTTTATGAGTTAAAAGATAAGATGATGGTTGGTAGGATAAGTAATATGGAGGAGATTTCATCAACGATGATGGAAGCAAAAAGTGTAATAACAATTTAAAACTTGATTGGAGGAAAGGTGTTATGGGTAAGTTAGCTGTAATAGCTATTGGGGGTAATTCTTTAATCAAAGATAAAAGGCAATCTGTAGACGATCAATACATAGCAGTTTGTGAAACAGTTAAGCATATTGTTGATGTAATTGAAGAAGGATATGAAGTAATTGTAACGCATGGTAATGGTCCACAAGTAGGATTTATCATGAGGCGTTCAGAAATCGCTCATGAAACCGATGATATGCATCTTGTACCTTTGGTTAATTGTGATGCAGATACACAAGGTGCTATAGGATATCAAATACAACAAGCATTACAGAATGAATTTCATAAAAGAGGAATGAAGAAAAAGGCTACTACTGTTGTAAGTCAAGTTGAGGTTGATAAAAACGATAAAGCTTTTTCAAATCCTTCAAAACCAATTGGTTCATTCTATAGTGAAGACAAGATAGACAAAATAAAAGAAGAGCATCCAGATTGGATATTAGTAAATGATTCAGGAAGAGGATACAGAAGAGTTGTGCCATCACCTATGCCAATAAATATTATTGAGCAAGATTCAATTGAATTATTGATAGAAAAAGGTGTTACAGTTATAGCTGTAGGTGGTGGCGGAATACCTGTTATAAGAGATGAAGAAGATAATTTGATAGGTGTTAATGCTGTAATAGATAAAGATAATGCATCAAGTTTATTAGCTCGTGAACTTAATGCTGACTTATTTATTATATCTACTGCAGTACCTAATGTATGCATTAATTTTGGTAAAGAGAATGAAGAAAAACTTCACAATGTGGATATGGACAGAATAAAGAATCTACGAGATGAAGGACATTTTGCTCCAGGAAGTATGCTTCCTAAGATTAATGCTTGTATAAATTTCCTTGAGAATGGTGGAAATAAAGCTATAATTACATGTCCAGAGGAATTGAAAGAAGCAGTTATAGGAGATAAAGGTACTATAATATCTAAATAGAGGTAAATAGAAAATTATTGAAGAATTCTTCATTATAGATTACAATATAATGGAAACAATAAAAATGATATCAAAATATTTATTGAAAGGTGATAATAATGGAGAATAAAAACCCTATAGTTACAATGGAAATTGAGAATGGTAATAAGATTGAAATAGAATTATATCCTAATATAGCTCCAAACACAGTTAATAACTTTATTTCATTAGTTGAAAAAGGATTTTATGATGGGCTTACTTTTCATAGAGTAATTCCTGGTTTCATGATTCAAGGTGGATGTCCAGATGGTACTGGAATGGGTGGTCCAGGATATTCAATAAAAGGTGAATTCAACATGAATAGATTCACTAATGATCTAAAACATACAAAAGGTGTAATATCTATGGCTAGATCAGCTAATCCTAATTCAGCTGGTTCACAATTTTTTATAATGGTTGCAGATGCACCACATCTAGACGGTCAATATGCAGCATTTGGCAAGGTGGTTTCTGGTATAGAAGAGGCTGATAAAATTGTAAGTGTTGATAGAGATTATCAAGATAAACCTTATGAACCACAAATAATAAAAAAAGTTACTGTAGATACATTTGGTGTAGAATATGATGAAGTAGTTACAGTGTAACAATGAGATTATATAGACCATATATTGTTTGCCTAGCATTATTAAGTGCTAAGCAATCATATATGGTTTTTGTTTTTTTAGATTATGTATAAATGTACTATTGATCGTACAATATATTTTGATATTGACAATAATCGTATGATATAATATGATTATTGTACGGGGTGATGATAATGGAATATAATAATCTAAAGAAAACAATTACAGCAACAGAACTAAAGAATAATCTAGGAAAATACTTAGATTATGCAATTGATGACAATGAAATAGTTATAACCAAAAATGGAAAAAAAGCAGCAAGACTAACTCCATATATTACTGATATCGAACGATATTATACTATAAGAGAAGAAACAGTGGACTATCAATATGGAGGTAAAAAGGTATCATATGAAGAATTTATGGAGATATATGAAAAAACTGAATTGAGAATGGAGTTTATTAATGGAGAGATTATCATTTTAGGTTCTCCTAGTACATTTCATCAAGAAATATCAGGTAACCTTCATGTTATATTAAGAGGTTTCCTGAAAGGTAAGAAGTGCAAAGTATTCTATGCACCATTTGATGTACATTTCAATAAAATTGATTTTAAGGAACCAGATGTCTTGCAGCCTGATTTGTTAATTGCTTGTGATACAGAAGATACAGTTAATGAAAAAGGACGTTATATGGGAACACCTACACTTGTAGTAGAGATTTTATCTCTAAGTACAAGATCTAGAGATATGGTAGATAAATTAAATACTTATATGTTATCAGGTGTAAAAGAATTTTGGGTTATTGACCCTAAGAAAAAAAATATATTAGTATATGGGTTTGATAAATTTCAAATAGAGGAATTCTATTCTTATAAACCAGGTGATATACTTAAGTCTTACCACTTTGAAGAATTAGAGGTTAGTATTAATGATATATTTGAGTTAATTTAATTATTATTAATTATATAGTAATAATTTCTAAACATTTTCATGATATACTCATTGGGACAATTATAATAGGCAAAAGTGAGGAGAAATATTAATGAGAAAGATAATTATGTTTTTAGTAATATTAGCAGTATTAATTTCAGGATGCAATCCATCTAATAAAAAAGATAAATTAGATGTAAATGTATACAGATCAAATGAATCAAGTAAAAGTATTGTTGTTAATGAGGATAATGATGAAAAAGTTGTAGAAGATGATATAGTAGATGATAAGATTACTTTAGATAAAATTTTTCCAGATGAAATAGGTTTTGGCTGGATATATAACGGAACATTAGATTATGGAAGAAGTGAAGAAATAACCAAGTGTTACACAGAAGATGGTGTTAAGCATATTATTATTGAAGGCGAAGAAGATGATCTTAGTGATGGAGAGACTGGTCATGATTCCACATTCACAAAAGATTTTCAAATAACTGATGATGGAATTAAGTTAAGCCATAAAGGTTCACCTGTATATCTTGACAACCGAGAATTCTATTTGTTGAAAATGCCTATTGAAGTGGGTAATTCATGGGAACATGATTGGTATTATGGTGCAAAAGCCAAAACTGAAATAATTGATGTCACAGATACTACTGTTATAACAGAGACAGTAATAACTGAGGATAATGACGATTATTATTTTAAGAAAGCCAGAACAACATTTGAACAAGGTAAAGGGATATCAACACTAGAAAAAGTTGCAGATGAAGATTTTACGATTACCGAAAAAATATATACTTTTGGAAAGGATTATCTAAAAGAAGAACCGAATACAGAAAGTAATCATTAATAATAGTAAATACTTATATTGAGTGAATAAGAGTGTATCAGATAGGTCTGGTATACTCTTTTTTTGCTAAATATTTCTTGACACAATAGTTTATTTGTATTAACATATACTTAGTAATACTAAATACTTAGTTTCTAAAGGGATGAAAAATTTGGAGAGAATAAAAAAACAACTTAAGAAAGGAACATTAGAGATTATTATCTTAAGCTTGATAAGCAAAAAGGAAATGTATGGATATGAAATCATTCAGCAATTAGAACAAAACAGCAATGGATTCTATTCATTGAAGGAAGGTTCTCTATATCCTGTATTATATAGGCTAGAAGATAGTGATTTCATTGAGAGTTATATGTTCCATGAGGAAGGGAAAAGAAAAATTACAAGAAAATATTATAAGATAACTGATAAGGGTATCAATCAGATTAATGATTATCTAAAAGAATGGAATAACTTTGTTTTTATAACTAATAAAATTCTTGGTATAGAAGGTGATATAAATGAATAAGGCGCATAAAAGATATGTTAACAAAGTTTTGAGAAGAATAGATTGCAGTAAAAGTTATAAGAAAAGGATAAGAAATGATTTGCATATAATGATGGAGGAAAAGGCATTAGAACTAAACGAATCAGACCCATATAAGCTGCTGGGAGAGCCTGAACAAGTAGCTGAAGAATTTGCAGAAAATATGGGAGTAAACCTCTTTACTAAATATCAGTATGTATCTGAGAAAACGATTCTAGGAACCCCGTTAATACAGATAAATAATCATAATTATAGAAGTTATGAATACAAATCTAAAAAAACTATTATGGGAATACCCCTTGTTCATATCAATAATAAGCCTCTGGGAGCTGCCAAGGGAATTATTGCATGTGGTTCCATATCAATTGGTATTATCAGTTTGGGAGGTATTTCAATAGGTGTCATTTCTTTTGGAGGTGTAAGCTTTGCATTATTACTTGGTATTGGAGGAGCTGCATTGTCAGGAGTGGTTAGTATTGGAGGACTTGCTATAGCTGGATTATTTGCTATAGGAGGAGCAGCTTTTTCCAACTACATATCAATAGGTGGAGCTGCTATAGCTAAAGAATTTGCTTATGGAGGATATGCAAAAGCAAAGGTAGCCATAGGTAAAGAAATCAATGCAAAAGTTGGTTTCTATTCCCAAAGTGGAAAAGGAGAATTTGTAAGAATGATAGTAGAAGATACTCAGCTCATGAAGGATTATATATATAGCAAAGTACCTGATTTAAGTGGTTTCGTCAAAGGGGTTATGGATAAATGTATGTACTTCGTACATAATGTTAGATAGGGGGAATAATAATGGAGAAAAATAATAAAGAGTATATAGTTTTAGTAGTTTTAGCTATCATTATGATAGCAGTTCTTTTTATAAAAATGCCAAAAGACAATGCAGAAGGCAGTATCCCTAAGATAGATATTAATAGCTTAAGCGATAATGGTAATTATGAAGATATTATTGAATTATGGAGACAAGATATCTCATATCTAGCTAAGAACTTAAAATCAAGACATAAGAACCTTTATCATACTATAAGTAAAAATGAATTAGGGAAAGAAACTAACCTATTATTGGAAAAAATACCTGATTTGAATAATATAGGAAGAGTTATAGGAATCAAAAGATTAGTTGCAAAAATAGGTGATGGACACACTACTGTTATAGAAAATATGAATGTGAGATATTTCCCCTTGAAATTTATGATATTTGAAGATGGGATAGTTGTTACTAATACGACACAAGAGTATAAAGAGATATTAGGAACCAAATTGATACAGATAGGTAATGAACCAGTAGAAAACATTATTGATAAGATGGGAGACATGATCTCTAGGGATAATGATGTACAATTATTGAAAGGCACTCTGAATTATCTAATAAATGCTGACTTCTTATATGAATATGGATATATCAAAGATATAAAAGAAAGTAAATATGTTTTCCAGAATTCAGAAGGTGAAAAAATCACATTAGACCTTAAGAGCTTATCGACTCAAAGTAATAACAAATGGGTTTCTATCGTGAGTAAATACCCTAAGATAGCTGACATGATCTATATTAAAAACACAAACAATCCATATTGGTATGAATACTTGTCAGAAGAGAAATTAATATATTTTCAATATAATGTATGTATGAATAATAAGGAAAAACCAATAAATGAATTCATAGATGAATTATCAGCATTCATAGAAGATAAAGAAGTAGAGAAATTTGTATTTGACATGAGATTCAATGGTGGAGGAGATTCTCGTATTATTGAGCCACTAATTGATAAACTTGCTAAAAATAAAGCTATCAATACAAAAGATAATTTGTATGTAGTTATTGGCAGTGATACTTTTTCATCTGCAATACTTAATACTCTATCTATGAAAAAAGAAACCAATGCGACACTTATCGGTAGTCCAACTGGAGGTAAACCAAACCATTATGGTGAAATAAAGACTTTCAAATTACCCAACACTGGTATTACAATCCAATATTCTACCAAATATTTTAAACATAGTAATAATGATGAGGATTCTATATATCCAGATATCAATATAAAGTATTATTTAGATGATTTTATTAATGGTGTAGACCCAGTGATGAATAAAATTATGAAAAAGTAAATTCGGGATAATATATGTATTGAAATATCCACTGCTGTAATATTGTACTTGCGATTTATAGGTATGAAAGATAGGACATAGGGTTAATCTATAAATATATACAATAACAGCAGAGGAGGATATTTATGAAAAAGAGAAAAATTATAGGACTATTATTATATTTTTGTTTAGCTATAGGTTTATTGTATGGATGCAAAAGTTATAGCGAAACAACATCTAGAGATAAAAGTACCCATACAGCCATAGAGATTAATAACGAGGATAATGATTCAGAGGATATAGAAAAGTCACAGGATGATGATAGAGTAACATTGACTCTAGTAGAGAAAGATTTTATGCCGTCTGATCCTGACGATTTAGAGTATATTGATGAAATAAATTCTGCATTATCAAAAAATGGAATAAAAGCGAAGTTAGAATTAGTACAGCTTCCTCAAGGAAGTTATTCTGAAAAATTAGATGAATTGATTGCTGACGGTAATATTCCTGATATCATGTGGTTTAGGGATGAAATTGATAAAAAATATGTTGAACAGGGTATGTTAGTTGATTTGACGGATTATATTAATGATTCAAAAGTATTGGGTAAAGCTATGGAAGAATACAATAAATCACGTATAGATTCGTATCCATATTTGTTAAGGATAAGATATAACACACCTAAGATAGCAGTGGTCAGAAAAGATTGGTTAGATGAGTTAGAATTACCAATTCCTGAGACGGTCCAGGATTATTATACTGTATTAAGCGCATTTGCTAACAGTGATTTTGATCATAATGGTGAAAAAGATACTTATGGCGTAACAGTTACAGGAGATACAGATAGACTTGATGATATTTTCAATGCTGCTTTTTCAATGCCTACCACTTGGATAAAAGACGAAACTGGTAAATATATCTATTCAAAGGTAAGTTGGTGTGAAAAAGAGAAATTAGCTTTTTATCGTAAATTGGTAGAAGAAAAAATACTTGATCCAGATTATGCTGTAACTAAATGGGATTCTATGGAGGAAAAATTATATACAGGAAAAGTCGGTATGGTTATAGGTTCAGCAGGAAAAGTCATTGAAATCTATAATACCAAACTTAGAAATGCAGGAGTTGAAACTGATTTGATACCCCTTGATCCTCCTATAGGAAATAGCGGCAATGGATTAGCTCCAGTAGATGTTACAAGAGAGGATAAAGGTTTTGCAATATCTACTCAGTCTGAGCATAAAGATCTGGCTTTTAGAGTACTAGAATTTATGGCTTCTGATGAGGGACAATTATTAGATAGACTTGGAATTCAAGGAAGAGATTATACAACAGATAATAATGGTAATATTACACGTACTAAAAAAGGTGAAGAGTGGTATGCCAGATTTTTTGATGTACCCTCATGGGAATCACCAATTCCATTACTGTCTGACATAGCTCAAGAATCCCTGAATATAGCATCTAAATATTACACTGAAGATATTAATTTTGAAATTCCTAAGGAGTATAGTACTAATTGGGATGAAATGACCAGTCTCTACAAAGAATATTCCTATAAAATCATCAATGGTGAAATAGATATTGAAAAATTTGATGAATTCGTTGAAAAATGGTATAAGGCTGGTGGAGAAGAAATTACAGAGTTAGCACAGGAAAAGCTAAAATAAATAAATTATAAATGGGGCTGTCGGATAATACATTTTTGGAGAAGGCTACAAGTCTTGGAAGATGTATTATCCGACAGCCCATTAAATTTAGTTCATAAACAGACTGCCATAATCGGATAATAGATCATCAGTAATTTACAATATTTCCGTTTTCGTCTATAATATTACCATCTTTATCAAAATATGTTGTTACTAAAACATTTGTAGGTATCTTAACTTCTCCTACAACAACCTCTCTCTTCCATTCTTTTACATTTTTTCTGAATTGCATAGTTTCTGTGTTTATTATTCCCATTCTTATCATATTATCTAGGAAATAATCTTCGACTCTTTCTTCTGTTCCATCTGCTAATGTATAAATATTTCCAACAAAACCATCATGAAAATGCCCTGGAATTGGTCTTCCTAAATCACCACCACCGTTACAGATACTGCATTCATTGACATGTCTTACTCTTATGATATCAATGTATTTCTGAACGTTAACTAATTTTTTTACATCAATAAGTGAACGATAGGTTGAAAATTGGAATCCAACTCCTCTTTCTGCTTTAGTACAATTAGCAGGAGCATTCCCTATTGGAAAACCATAATTAAAACCTTTGCTATAGCTTTTTGTAACAGTATTTCCTACTGTTTTGGTAATGGTCTGTGAATGACTCGTACTCACATTTGATGAAAAAATTTTGGATATTTTTATACCCAAGGATACAGATACAGATGTTGTATTTGACTCAGAAGTAGAAACAGAATGGGATATAGAAACTGTTTCATTTAATGTTCCTGAGAAATTATCTGTTCTATAGATAGTTCCAAATCTCTTGTAATCAACAACTGGGTCATCATCTGAAGGGCCTTTAACTAATTTTGTTTCTCTAACTCTAGCATAATAGTCTCCATTATCATCAGTATATTTAACATAACCTGTATTTGAATTTTCATCATAAGGTCCTACTATGTAAATTGGGGATGACTTCACTAATGGTTCAACAACACTGGACTTTGTAATTGAACTAGCTCCGTGCACTGATGATACAGGCAACATAACTAATAAAAGCACCACGAAAATATTAAACAATTTTTTCATAAAAACACTCCTCTAATAATTTTTAAATAAAATAATATAAACCACTATCTATTCAAGAATTCACATCATATATATTCAAACTTATGAAACAAGTCCTCATGCAGCTTGTACCATTTTTAAAAGGGGATTATCACACTCCTTAATAATATAATCTAGCAGCCTGTAATTATATTATACATATAATTAGATTAATAATTTGCCGAAATAACTGAAAAAAGCTATAAATTTTTTAAAATAGCTAAATGTTTAGAAAAAGTGCTAAAAAAAGAGATTAGAGGGAGCTAGACACTATTTTTATATAGCGATTAGACCTATTTTATACGACTAAATAAACCAAAAAATTCAATAAAATTAACGTAAATCAAAGAAAATTATCTTTTGCTAAGGGTATTTGTTACTTATTCCAAGCAAAAAGTATATTACTAAATTTATATAGTAAAATATATACAAAAAGAATTGTAAATAAAATGGATATTTGTGTAGCATTATTTTAGAAATCATGTATAATAATAAGAGTAAGAAAACCCCATAAAAACCTATAAACCCCCAAAAATTTATTTTTTTAAATACCTTCTCCTTAAAGAAGACAGCGATCGGTAGCTGTCTTCTTTTTACTGTCTATCTTTACTAACATACTAAATATTATTTCAATCCATACTAAACTAAATATCTATTTATTCCATATAAGTAATGATATAAATTATGACATAAATAACGATACAAATAACGGTATAAATAACCATATATATAACGATATAAATAACGAGTGTAGGTAGTATAGGGGAATATGAAGCAGTGAGCCATGGACGGCGAACTCAGCCCTTTAAACACGGACGTTTAACGGGCTGACGAAATATTCCCCTATACTACCTACACGACCGTTAGCCACTAAATCACTTCAATTAACTTAATATTTATAATTTCTTTTGTTCTTTTCTATATAAAACCCCAATAAAAAATGCTATAACCAAAGATATAAACGGAATGACCGACATCAAAAATCTAAACGCACCTGCTGGATTAGGACCTGGATTATCCCCATTAACATATCCATACAACACCCCAATCAATGCAAATGCTACACTTTGAAAAACTCCACTAATCCTAATAATAAATCCATAAACACTAAGATAGATAGCCTCTCTTCTTGACCCTGTTTTTTCAGCATCTTTATCAATAATCTCAGAAGTAATTACCTCACCACTAATTAAAACACTGCAATAGCCTATGCCTAACAGCATTCCAGAAATAATCCCTGTAGTAAAATTATACGAAAAACCTAACGGAATTACGGTTATCCCAATAACCGCTACACCTATCAACCATGTCTTTGAAGCACCTACTTTTTTAACAAGTTTAGTCCATATAAGCACAGCTGGAATAGCTATAACGAATATAGAAGCCATCATTATAGATGTTTTATTAGAATCCAACCCTAGAGAATATTTTGCATAAAATGGTAAAGCTGCTATAAGCAGACCAAATACAAACTGTATGAAAGTATAAGCAATAGAGTAGATCCAAAATAATTTATTGCTAAGAGTTTCTTTGAATGCCTTAATAAAAGGTATTTTCGGAGTATCAATCAGAGACTTATCCTCATGACTACCAAGTATAGAGTACAACAATATCACAGCACCAATAATGCCATATACTACAGCCATCATAGTAAACCCAAGATTTTTATATAATATTGGAGTTACAGCCATACCAATGATTGTACCAATAATTCCAAAGATTTGCTTCAATCCACTGGCTTTTGCTCTTAATGAGTTTTTTCTGAATAGTTCGGGGAAAAGTGCACCATAATTTCCCCATAAAATAGTTGCAAAAGTTTCATACAAAAAAATAATTATAGTAAAATACCAAAAAAGTCTATTTCCCTCCATAAAACTTGAAGGTGTAGAGAAAACCATGATAAAAAATATTATGTAGAAAGGTAATGCTCCAATGAGCCAGGGTTTTCTTCTGCCCCATGTAGTACGAGTATTATCTGATAAATAACCGAATAAAATATTATCTACAGCATCCCAAACTGAAAATATACCTCGTCCAATTGCTGCTAAACCTACTGCTAAATTAAGGGTATCCACATAATAATACATGAGAAAAACAGTGAAAGCTTGACTAGGGATTTGCAGACCGAGCATGCCTAATGAATACCTTAATGTTGATACTTTTGTTTTATTGTAATGTGATTCATTCAAATTAAAATCATCTCCTTTAATAAGTAATTGATTGTGAATATTATAACTAAATCCTTTACAGACTCAATTATACATCAATAAATATAACAATATCAATGATATAATTAAAACGCATAAACTTTCTGTTGATTCATTTTTTTGAGTATGATAAGATAATATTTAAGTGGTTTTATAGTTAAAGGAGGAGTTATATTTGGTAGCGAGTACAATATTTAAGATACCTAGCATAGAAGATGCTGGTAAAATTTTGTTTGTACAGCCTCATCCAGATGATAATGATATTGGTGCAGGGGGTACTATTGCAAAATTATCAAATAATGGTTGTGAAATATATTATTTAACTGTAACAAATGGAAGTATGGGAACTGTAGATCCATTAATGAAAAGGGATAAATTAGCTTATATAAGAAAAGAAGAACAAGAAAAGGCAGCAGATATTCTTGGGGTAAAACAAGTGATTTCTCTAGGTATTGATGAATTGACGAATATCCCAGTTACAGATATGGCGGGTAAAATAGTTAATGTTATAAGAGAAATCAAACCAGAGATTGTTATAACAGTTGATCCTTGGTTGATGTATGAAGGTCATCCAGATCATATAAAAGTAGGAAAAGCTACAGTTGAAGCCTGTTTATTTGCATTATTTCCTCATTACCCAAGTAATGAAGAAGGTATTACTTATGAGAGTTTCAGTGTACAAGGTATAGGTTTTTACCATACTACATATCCTAATACGATTATTGACATTGGTGGTTATTTTGAAACCAAAATCAAAAGTATAGCTACTCACATAAGTCAGTTCAATAAAGATGACCTGAATATGATGAAAGATTATCTAAGGTTAAAAAGTAAACAAATTGGTGAATCCAATGGTTATAAGTTAGCTGAGGGGTTCAAAATTTTTACTCCAAAACATATGCATTGTTTTGTAGATGCAGTTAAAATATGATTGAAATTCAATATTAGTTAAAATGCATAGCATAGTAATTGTAATTATCATTTATATACTATGCTATCATTTTAAGTAAATTCAAATAGCTATCAGCTTGGAAACGCCACTATTTTACAAGATATGAGGGAGGTTCTTATGGAAAAATCAAGACAGGTATTACAAGATATAGTCAATAATATTGAAAAAGTCATTGTTGGAAAAAACGAAGTAATTAAATTAATGGTAATTTCCTTAGCATGTGATTCTCATGTATTGATAGAAGATATTCCAGGAGTAGGAAAAACTACGTTAGTATCGGCATTGGCTAAATCTATCAATGGTTCTTTCAATAGAATTCAATTTACTCCTGATGTTATGCCATCAGATATAACAGGTTTTTCTATGTATAATCAAAAGAGTAATGAATTTGAATTCCATAAAGGAATTGTAATGGGGAACATCCTTTTAGCGGATGAAATTAATAGAACACCACCAAAAACTCAATCAAGTCTATTGGAAGCTATGGAAGAAAAACAGGTAACTGTTGATGGTACAACCCATGAGCTGCCAAAACCTTTTATGGTGTTAGCAACACAGAATCCTATTGAATATTTAGGTACTTATCCTTTACCAGAGGCTCAAATAGATAGATTCATCATGAAAATATCCATTGGGTATCCAGAAGAAAGTGAAGAAAAGAAGATACTCAAATTATATGAACACAAAAATCCTTTTGAAGCATTGCAACCAGTAGCAACTTGTCAAGATATTATTGATGTTCAAAGTAAAGTTCGTGAGATATACTGCAGTGACGAAATCATGAAATATATTGTCAAGCTTGTTGCTATGACAAGAGAATCAGATGATTTGATATTAGGTGCAAGTCCAAGAGGTTCTTTATATGTTCTTCTTGCAGCAAAAGCTTTTGCCTTGTACGATGGTAGGGATTTTATTATTCCAGATGATGTAAAAGAAATCTTTTTACCTGTTATATCTCATAGACTCATACTCAGAAATGAAGCCAAGTTCAATAAAGTAACACCAGAACAAATATTGAAGGATATCATGAAACAAGTAAAAGTGCCTACGGGTGATTACTATGAAAAAAAATAGATTCTATATAATATTATTACTTATAATTGGAATATTAACTTATTATATTGAAGGATACATATTAACAACTGTTTTCTATATTTTATTATTGATACCTATTTTATCTTTTGGGTCAATATTACTTACTTATAATCAATTTCAAGTAAATCATAAGGTGAGTAAAAAGAAAATTGTCAAAGGAGATAAGATTAATTATACTCTTACATTATATAATACTAACAGCTTAGTTTACTGTCCTATTAGACTAAAACTCAAATCAGATAAAATACTCTTTAAAGACCAATTTGTAACTCCGACCATAGTTCTATACCCGAAAACTCAAGAAGAGATAGTAATACCTCTTAGATGTAACTATAGAGGTTATTATAGATTGGGTGTTAAATCCATTATAATAGATGATTATTTCGGACTTTTTTCCAAAGAATTTAAGTGTCTTGATACTGTGAAAATGATAGTTTATCCATCCATAAAGAATTTGACCTATTTACCTAATACCCATATGGATGTTGATGAAGTAACCGATTCAAGTAATAAGACAATGGAAGAACAGAATAATATCTCTTATATTAGAGAATATGAAAAAGGAGATACATTAAATAAAATCCATTGGAAATTATCCTCTAAGTATAATGAACTCATGGTTAAACAGTATAGCGGTGAAATTAGTAATGAAGTTAATATCATATTAGATTCTAATAAGCATTATTTTGATTATGAGTTGAATATAGCTTTAGAAGATAAAATGATTGAGACATGTGTAATGTTTATAAATTATCTTTTGATTCATAATAATACTGTTAATTTCATATTCAATGATGTAAGAAATGTTTCTATAACAGGTAAAGAATATAATGATTTCCAAAGGATATATGAGGAGTGCGCATTATTAGAATTCACACGTAAGTTTGATTTTGGAAAATCAATCATAGAATATTATTATAGAGAAAACAAAGACATGTTCATTAATAGTAATCAATACATTATTACATCTAATATAAATAATGACTTAATTAAAAATCTGAAACAACTAAATATACAAAAAATAAGAATAACGATTGTATACATATACTTGAGCAATAATAAAAATAATGAGTGTTTAGAAAAACTTAATGCAGAGGGTTATAGAATAATAAACATTTCTTATGATAGTGACTTGGATACGCTGGTAGAAGGAACTTCATTATAAGTGAGGGGAAATTATGGGGAAATACTTGAAAAAAATAATTGATGCTATTTTATTTGAGCTTACTAAGATACTCATGGTCTATAGCATAACAATGACTATAATAGGTTTGATGTGGTATGAGATTTCTTATGTTAAGTTATTTGCAATAATAATTATTACATATACAGCATTATCGTTGATTACACATAACATGAAGTTTCTATTGGTGAGTATTGTAAGTATGACGTCTCTAATGGTAATAGGCTATGTTGTATTGGTTTTGTCTAACAATCTATTGGATTTTATGTCAAAAATAAATAGATATTTAAAATTATATGATGATGCAATAGTAAATGGTTCATTGTTAGAAGTGAAGGACCAGATTATTCCTATAATGATAATTGTTTTTATTACCTGCTTAATTGTAATATTGATATCAAAATGCAGATATTCTTTTATAGGTTTATTTGTTACAGGATTAGCAGCATTTTTAACAGCTTCATTTGTTAGAGGATATTATAATGTTGCTGGTTTCTATATTTTTATAGTAGCTTTAATCACTAATTATTTTTATTATTTTTACATTAAGAATATAAAGAATAAAGATAATCAAGGGTTTTACCTTCTGGCGTTGAATTCAATATTATTCTCTATAATTCTTGTTTTCCTGGCTGGAAACTTATATAGAATAAAACCTCAACCATTAATGTTTATATATGATATTGGTATGGCTGTAGAAGAATATGTTGACAATATAAAAGAAAAGAATGCTAGAAAAAAAGTATCAGATAAATCAGGTGGAAAAAATGGATATAATGAATTTTTAGACGAAGAGAAGGATCAAGAGGCAGTTGAATATGAAAGTACTGACATATTGAAACCTAAAGTTGAAACTACTAGCAAGTCGTTATTATATGTTTATACAGACCATCCAATATATCTAAGAGGTAGTGTTTGCAACATATTTGATGGAAAACAGTGGGATTATTATGTAAACTATAGCTTTGAGATTAATGATATGGAGGAACATATTTTTGGATTGAAATGGTTAACCAAAAAATATATCAGGGATGATTCTGTTTATAAGGAGTACAGAGATGTAACCAATAGTTTTTTTGATGAAGAAAAGGTTGGTATAATATATAAAAATATTGTCACAAATATACTTTTTACACCAACTAATTTCATTTCTATATATGATAGTAATGGCAATAATTCAAATGATGTTTTCAGATACGATGCAAGTGAAGTGGCTAGATATAATAAGGTTCTTAAAAAAGATTTTACATGTTCCATAAATTATCTAAAACCTAAATATAACATGGAAATGTTTCAGAACATGTTAAGGAGAAGCAAAGAAGGATTATATGATAGTTTTGGGAATTCCAGCTATAAAGAAGATTTAACCAATAAAGCTAAAAAGATAAGACAAGAATATATGCAGATTCCAGATGGTACAACAGATAGAATAATAGAATTAGCTAAGAATATAGCAAATGGTCATAATAATGATTATGATAAAGCTAGAGCAATTGAGATTTACCTAAAATCAAACATTGATTATTCATATTCAACGGACCTGCCTGATGATGGAGAAGATATTATTGATAATTTTTTATTTAAAACAAAAAAAGGTTTCTGTACATACAGTGCAACTGCAATGGTTATTATGCTTAGAAGTGTGGGTATTCCTGCTAGATATGTAAAGGGATTCGTAATTAGAGAAAAAGAAAAGGAAGATGCAGATAATATATTATTCCAAAATAATAATAAAAAAGAAGAGGAATCCAAGAATAATAAACGAACTGTTACGGGATATAATGCTCATGCTTGGGTTGAAGCTTATTTGGAAGGGTATGGCTGGTTGCCTTTTGAGCCTACAAGTGGTTTCAATTTTGTTCAGGAGACAAAAAAGATTGACTACCTTAACAAGCCACAGACAGAGGTTGAAGATACAAAGATAGATGATTTGACTAATAAAAATGTAAAAGAGAAAAAAATTCCAACCAGTTATATAATAATTTTCTTGATAACATTCAAGTTAGTGATAAGTGTTTTATTGATTACATCAAGACTTAGAAAACGAAAGCAATATTATGAAATCAGTACTACACCTAACAAGATAATAAAACTGTTTACAAAAATACTCATGTTGATGGATTTTGTGGGATATAAGAGATATCCTAATCAAACTATTAGAGAATATGCTAAAAGTATCAACGGACAACTTGATGTAGAAGGATATAATCTAATGGAGTTAACCAAGATATATGAAATTGCTTGTTATAGTAAGGAAGTAATTGAGGATGATAAATTAGAGTTGTTCGAAGAATACTATGAAGTAATAAAAAATATTGCCAAGAAAAAATCTAATATTATTATAGTCGGATTAAAATTATTTTTCTATAATATGAAATAGATATTATAAAGGAATATAATTAGAATAAGCAATCTTCAAGCATTTGGAGGTTGTTTATTTTAATAGTATTCTTATGATAATCAATGATGCCTTTGCTTTTCATAAGGGCAAGTTCTCTAGAGAGAGAAGGTCTTGTAACTCCTAATGTTTCCGACATTTCTTTTCTTGATATATTAAGTTCTATATATAGGTTCTGTTGTTTCTTATACTCTGAGAGTAGGAAATCAGCTATCTTCTGACGCATGTTTTCATAGGAAAGATTTCTAAGTTTTTTATTGAGTGTAAGTATTTTACTAGATAGTACATTAAGCAGATTGTTCATTATTATATGTTGATGTTCCATAAGATCAATAATCTGTTTTTTTGAAATGTATAGTACTTCTAATGAATTACAAGCAACTAAAGTTGAAGGATAATGTTTCATATTAGAAAAAAGGATTACTTCTCCAAAGATATCACTAGGATTCAATCTTGTTACAGTAATAGATTTTCCTAGAGGGTATATTTTTCTTACTTCAATATTGCCCTCAAGGACAATCCCTATTTTATTGCATTCTTCCCCTTCGGTACTGATTATCTGTTCTTTTGAATAATTAATTACATCATAATCTATTGAAGATAAGATAGATTCAATATCTTCTGTTTTCATATTTTTGAATAAGGAGCAGTGCTGTAATATATTAATTAGCATAATCAATACCTCTTTTTTAAATAATATATTTTGTAACAGTAATAAAATTTCTTTTCTATAGTTTAATTTATACAGTTGATAATTTCAAGTACATATACATAAAGTATTCATTATACTAATATGGATTATTAAATATCTATATGATTAACATTAATCTTCCAAATTATTTAACCCAATAATAACTACAATCATTAGCTCTATCTAGATAACCATACTCAATAAGGTATCTTCTAATAATAGCATAATCATCATATATTCTTTTTAAAATTCTATTTATCTCTGTTTCCCTATATCTATAGTTGGGTTTGAAATTCTTTGCAATTTGTCTTAGTATAATTATTTTCCTTTTCTCTTTGGAAGGCAGATCCTTTAGTTTACCTTCTGGTGTAAAATACCTTTTTACTATTTTTTCGCTTTCTTCTTCTGTAATTACGTATCTGTCATCAATCATTGTAGCAGTTTTATGAGGCTCTATTATTTTATTATCATCAGTATTATTACTTGCCAATTCCATCAAAACTGTAAATATTTTTGCTTGCTTTTCCTTCTCACGTAATTTGAATCTGTAGTTTCTAATGGTAGATTCAGATATATTCAGCTCTTTTGATGTTTCTTTATCATTCATATTTTTATGAAAACATTCTAAAACTTCCTTTTGATTATCAGTTAATCCGGTATACTTTTTATTTAGGTTAATCAAAAAATTGAATGTTCCACCATGTACTTCATCAATATGATACTGCATTCTCTTTTCAGATGTCATTAGTTGATTATTATAATTATGGATTATGCCATTTTCTAATTTTTCTCCACATATAAGACAAATATAATTACCGTTAATCTCATCATATAAATAACCTTTTTTTAAATCATCAATCCTTGCATTCCAAAATAAATCATTATTCATCATTTTTAACACCTCATATATCATTTGAGTTTATAATAACACATTAACACAATTAAAGCAAACAAAAATTATTTTAGTTTATAAAAATGCAAACAATAATAAATACAGTTTGGATATTTTGATTTGAAATTAATAAGAATTAAAATGATTTAACATACTAATTTTAAGATATTAATAAACTATAGGTAAAAATTACCATTTGTTTGAACCTATATAATCTTATACTATAAGTAGGGAGGTGAAAAAGTTGGAAAAGGACAAGTCGCTAGATGAGATGGTATTAGTAGCGAAGGATGATATACATATAAGAAATACTCTTATAGAGCAGTATAAGCCTTTTATAGCATCAATAATTCAAAGTAAAACAGGTAGATATATTGAATATGGTATTGATGAAGAGCTATCAATAGGGTTAATTGCATTCAACGAAGCTATTGATAAATATGAAAAAGATAAAGGTAGTTTTCTGACTTTCTCAAAAATAGTTATAAGTAGAAGGCTTATTGATTATCAAAGAAAAATTTCTAATGCGGGTAATAATATTATACTTTATAATGGTAATGATACTAAAGATGTTGATTTGATTGATAAGAAAAGTCTTGATATATATAGAATCAAAAACGAAAATGAGTTAAGACAATTGGAAATAATAGAATTCAAAAAAGAATTATTGACTTGGGGGCTTGACTTTACCAAACTTGTTGAGCATTCTCCCAAACATACAAGAACTAGAAAATTGTATAAAAAAATAGCCGATCTAATTTTGTCAGATCATGAATTAATAAATTATATACATAGTAATAAAAGATTACCTGTTCAAAAAATAGCAGAAAAAATGAAGATACACCGAAAAAAAATAGAACGGGGACGAATATATATTATAGCACTAATAATTATTAAAATGGGAGATTATGAATATTTAAAAGAATATCTGTAGGAGGTGAATATATGCGTGCAGTAGTTATGGAGATATATAGTAATCATATAATAGTCTTAACAAAAGATGGTCAGTTCAAAAAGATGAAAAAACCCAATAAATATATAGAAATTGGAATGGAAATAAATATTAATAGCGTGACAAATACGAATTACAGAAGAATAGCAGCTATTATTGCAATAGTATTTCTTATTAGCGGATTTGGAGTTAGTGCCTATGCATATTATACACCTTATGGATATGTTAATGTTGATATTAACCCAAGTATTGAAATTGTATACAATAGATTTAATAGGATATTAAAGGTTATTGGTGTCAATGAGGATGGAAAAAGTGTTGTTGATAACATATCTGATTATAAAAATAAGAAGGTTGAAACATTTTTAAGTGATATAATAGCTGAAAATACATTGAATAATAGTGACCAAGTTAATATCCTTCTTACTTATGATAAGTTGGAAGAAGAAGCGATAGATAATCTAAAACAATCTATTGAAGAAAATGATAAAGTGAATGTATATGCATTTGAAATTCCTAAAAACGAATATGAAAAAATTAAATATGATAATTTATCACCTGGTAAAGCAGCTTTAATTGATAAAATTAAAGCAAAGAATCCTTCTTATAAAAATGAGAAACTTGAGGAAAAAACTATAGAAGAGCTTGTTGAAATAGTTGATAAAAGAAACAATAATAAATATAAGGAAAATAATACTAATAAAGATAATAATAATAACAGTAATAAGAAAAATAATAATGAAAATAAAAATAATAATAGTGGCAATAGCAATAGTAATAAAACCAATAATGATGGCGGTAGCAATGGTAATAAAATCAATAATAATAATGGCAGTAGCAATGGTAATAAAACCAATAATAATGGCAGTAGCAATAGTGACAAAACCAAGAATAATAACATTAGTAATAATAGTGATAGCAATAATAATAGAAACAAAAATAATAATGTTGAAAAATTAAATAATAATAACGTAAAAGAAACTAGTACAAAAAATATAATAAATCAAAAAGAAGAATCCAAAGTAGAAAATAAACAACAAAAAAATGTAAAAGAAGAAAAAAGTAATAATAAAAAAACGCAAGATGATATTAAGGGTAATAAAGACCAAGGAAATCATATAGGTCAATCCCAAAATAATAAAAAGAATAATGACTCAATTAATGGTAATGGAAATATACATAATAAAAACAAGAATAAAAAATAAAAAAAATAAAAAAAAATAATAATACCCCTAAAATGGTAAAAATGTGTACGAATAGATATAATACCCAGATGAATAAAACAAATAAAACAAAAATAGGAGGTTATTATTTTGAAGAACAAGAAATTAGCAAGAATAATTACAATGGTGTTAGTATTTTCTTTGATATTATCAAATGCTGCCATGGCAAAAAATGATAATAATAAAGGAAATAAAGGTAAGAGTAAAGTCAATTGGAGTGAACTTTATAAAAAACATGCTGATGAATATAAAACATGGAAGTATGAATATACAAAAAAATTCCAAGATGTTGAAAAAGAACATTGGGCTAATAAAGATATTGAACGTATGAGTGCAAAAAATTATATCTTAGGAAACGGGAATGGTAAATTCTTACCTAACAAACCAACAAAAAATATTGAGGTCATAGCTATGATCCTTAGGATTATGGGATGGGAAGATGATGCCAAAGAGTTAGATGAAATACCAGAATTAATAGAAAACCTTGATATTCCTGAGTGGTCAGTTAATTACTTAGCTTATGCTTATATAAAAGGAATAATCACTGAAGATGAGTTGAAGAGTTTTGAAGCTAATGGAGCTGCTAAGAGGTATGTTGTTGCTAAATATATCGTTAGAGCTTTAGGGTTAAATGATAAAGCATTAGATAATGATGATGAGGATTTGGATTTTGATGATGAAGAATCAATACCTGAAGGAAATAATGGATATATATATTTAATTAATAAACTAGGACTCATGTCAGGATTTAAAAATATGTTTAATCCAAATGGTAATTTGACTAGAGCTGAAATGGCAATTTTATTTTCTAGATTAGATGATAAAGTAGATTGTGATAAAGACGAGGTAGAGATGGGAGAATTTGTTGAAATATCAAACGGCATTATTACCATCAAAGATGATTATGAATCAGAAAGATATCTGCTTAATGAAAATGTAGTCGTATATGATATAGATGGTAAAGAAATCAAATTAACTGACCTGGAAGTAGGAGATCAACTACAACTTGAATTTTTTGACCATAAGGTAGTTTACATTGAAGTATTTGAAGAGAAAGTTGATAAAATTCTTCAAACTTATAAAGGGGAAGTAACTAAGGTAGTTGAAACTGAAGGAGATAAAATGATAAGTATTCTAGTTGATAATGAAGAAAAGGCTTTTGTACTTAATCAAGATACAACTATCAAAAAAGAAGGTCAAGATGATTCATTGAATTTTAATGATATTCAAATTGGGGATGTAGTTAAAATAACAAAAATTACTGAAGGTGAAGATTCTTATATTTCAGAAATAGAAATTCAGGTTGAGGAGCTAGTAACAAAAGTTTATGAAGGAATAGTAATGGCTCTTACAGAGACAACAACCAATAAATTAGTGACTATTCGTAAAGATGATGATAAAGAAAAAACATTTATAGTTGATGAAAATACTGTGATTAAAAAAGAAGGACAAGATGATGAATTAGAAGTTGAAGATATTAAAATAGGAGACGTAGTCAAGATAACTGAAATCACTGAAGGTGATAGTGTAAATGTTAAAGAAATAGAAATACAGATAGAAGAGACGGTAGTAAAAGTTTATGAAGGTAATGTAGTATCTATCGCTGAGACAGTAAACGAAAAATTAATAACAGTGAATGTGGGAGATGAATCTAAGACTTTTAGTATTGGCGAAGAAACTATAATAAAAGATCATGGAGAAGATGCAGAGGTTGAAGATATAACGCTTGAAACTAAAGTAAGGGTAACTGAAATTACTGAAGGTGATGAAGTTAAAATAGCACTATTAGAGATGATAGACTAAAAATTTGATATAATTTAATATGGTAGCTTTTGACTGTATCATGATATAACTTATGGAAAATATAAGTTGTAGGGTGATACAGTCATTTTTTTATTTATTTAATAATATATTGAATTTTAAAAAAATATATGCTACAATATGATTGACCAAAGTAGTCAACGATACTATTAATAAGGAGGTTATCGTATGCATATCATTGAAACAGAAAAACTTACTAAGTACTACGGTAAATCAAGAGGAATAATTGATGTTTCACTAAAAGTTGAAGAAGGAGAGATTTTTGGTTTTATTGGACCAAATGGAGCTGGTAAGTCAACAACTATAAGAACTTTACTATCATTGATTTATCCAACAAGTGGTAGTGCTAAGATATTTGGAAAAGATTGTATAAAAGATGGTGCAGAGATTAGAAAAAATATAGGTTATCTACCATCAGAAGTTTTTTATTATGATAATATGAGAGTTATTGATTTACTAAAATATTCTGCTAGTTTTTATGGTAAAGATTGTACAAAACGAATTCATGAGTTAGCAGAAGTAATGAATCTGGACCTTAAGAAGAAAATAGATGATTTATCTTTTGGAAATAAGAAAAAAGTAGGGATTGTTCAAGGATTACTTCACGAACCAAAATTAATAATACTTGACGAACCAACAGGTGGTCTTGATCCATTGATGCAACAGAAATTTTTTGACCTAATAAGAGAAGAAAATGAAAAAGGAGCAACAATATTCTTTTCATCCCACATATTAGACGAAGTACAAAGAATGTGTGATAGAGTTGCTATAATTAAGGAAGGTAAAATAATTAAAACCGAAAGTATAGAATCTTTACGTCAAAGTAGATATAAAAGATTCAGGATTGAATCTCATAAGAATCTTGAAAAAACTGCATTTGATGTTAATGGTGTTTCAGAACTTGAGGTAAATGAAAATAAAGCAACATTTTTATATAAAGGTAATCTCAATATTATGATTAATAAATTAGGTGGAATAGAATTAGCTAACCTACTAGTTGAAGAACCAACTCTTGAGGAGATTTTCATGTATTACTATCAAGGGGGTTTAAGTTATGAATATTTATAAGTTCGAGTTTAGGAAATATCTTAAAAGTAATATAATATGGACTGTTTCTATAATAGCTGTTCTGTTCTTATTTGTATCATTATTTCCTACTTATTCACAAGAGGCAGAGCAGTTTGAGAAGCTTATAAGTCAGTTTCCAGAAGCTTTCATAAAAGCAATGGGTCTAAGTAATATGAGTATGGCACATATTATTGGTTACTATAGCTTTGCATTTTCATATATCCTTCTTATAGGAGGTATATTTGCTATGAAGCTGGGACTTGATATAACTTCAAAAGAATCAAGAGACAAGACATCAGATTTTTTACTTGTTAAACCTCTAAGAAGAGCTAATATACTAACCCCTAAGATTATGGCTGCATTGACTCATATTGTAATAATGAATGTAATATTTTTCGTTTTTGCATTAATTGCTGTAGAAGCATTTAAAAAAGCAGATTATAACTTTACTGATTTCTTACTATTGACACTTAGCTTATTGTTTGTGCAATTATTCTTATTTTCATTAGGTATTCTGATAGGAACTATTGTTAATAAGTTAAAAAGTGTTTTACCTGTTACCTTAGGTGTCGTATTTGGATTTTATGTAATCTATCTTTTCAATCAAACAGTAGAAGATAAAAAATACAGCTACCTATCACCATTTGGTTTTTTTGACAGCGGATATATAACTGAGAATTCAGCGTATTCGTTATCACATTTATTAACGTCGATAGCATTAACAGTTATATTTATAGCAGTGTCATATGTCATATATCAAAAAAAGGATATTCCTTCTGTATAAGTATATGAAGGAACATTAGATAGGAGGAAATTCTATGAATATTGTTCTGCGAGAATTACGTGCGTATAGGAAAGCTCTTATTATATGGAGTGTTTGTATAATTATATTTACTTCTATGGCTTTCGCAAAATATGCTGGATTTGCAGCTATGGGTAGTGAAGCCAATGAATTACTGGAAAGTCTACCGGATTTTATGAAGAATGCATTTGGTTTGTCTTCCTTAAATCTTACAGAAATAAAAGGTTATTATAGTGTTCTATTCATGTACTATGTATTAATAACTGGTATTCATGCAATAATGTTGGGTGCGACAATAATATCAAAAGAAGCTAGAGATAAAACAGCAGATTTTCTCATGGTAAAACCAATTACAAGAAGCAGCATGATAACAAGTAAGATAATAGTTGGTTTCATAGATGTTCTAATTATTAATATTATAACAGGGTTAACAACGATTATTTTTGTAAATATAAATAATAATGGTGAATCCATAACTGGTGGCCTGATTAATGGTATGGTTGTACTATTAATAATACAATGTATATTCTTCAGTCTAGGATTAGCCATATCATCATTTGCTGGAAAAGCTAAGAAAGCAACTACAATATCAACAGGTATAATACTCATCATGTATTTCTTGGATGTTTTTAGAAATATATCCGATAAACTGGATTTTGTCAAATATATAACTCCATTCTCATATTTTGATATTATCAAAGTGTTGAATGGCAATGGTTTTGAAGCATTATATATTATGTTGTCAATAATTATCATAGTAGTAAGTATTGTTCTTACGTATACTAATTATCAAAGAAAAGATTTTTTATAAAGGAGCGATCATATATGAGTGTAGAAACAATAATGTTGGAATCAAAAAAATGGGCTGTAGTAGGAGCAACTGATGACCAGGATAAATTTGGTTATAAAATATATAAGAAATTAAAAGATAACAACTACACAGTCTATCCAATTAGTGTCAAATGCAAAGAAATAGACGGTGATAAGGCATACAAAGAATTAACTGATTTACCTGAAAAAGTTGATGTAGTAGATTTCGTAGTCAATCCAAGAATAGGAATATCAATCATAAAACAATGTAAAGATCTAGGAATAAAAAATGTTTGGCTTCAGCCAGGCACTGTCAGCGAAGAAATATTACAATACGCAAAAGATAACGATATCGAAGCCGTACAAGCATGTGTCCTCGTTGCCCTATCGTAAAGTAAGTTCTCAATCACTATAAATTATATAAAAAAAGAATATAGCCAATCGTTAACCAATCAGAAGAAAAAGTGTTTTGTGATTAATATTGAAGGGTATTAAGAGCAAAAGGGTATATGTATATGTGAAGTAGTGAGGCAGGACGCCGAACCCAGCTTTTTGCTCAGGACGAGCAAGTAGCTGGCGAAACATATACATATACTCTTTTGCATAAGCCATGTCAGAACAAAATATTTTTTCTGACTTACTTGCAATAAATCTAATCCTAAAAAAAGAGGAAACTCAAACTACCTATATTGATAAAAACCTATAATAATGATAAAATATAATTGATTATAAATAATCTAATAATATGAAATTTAGAATTTATGTCATTTAAAGAAACGCCCTAATATTTATTACAAGTATTATGGCGTTTCTAAAATAATTTAATAAGGGTGATTATTCAATGAGATTCCAAGTAAGGGAAAAAATATTTAGTTTTGGAGATGACTTTACTATAAAAGATGAAATGGGGAATGATTTTTTTATAGTAAAAGGTAAAGTATTCAGCTTAGGTGACAAACTACAATTATTTGATATGAATGGAGAAGAAATATTCTATATAGAGCAAAAGCTTCTAAGGATGATGCCTGAATACACTATATTCAGAAAAGGCAATCCAGTTGCTCTAGTCAAGAAAAAGCTTGCTTTTTTTGGTTCTAAGTTCAATATAGAAAGTGAAAATGGTTATTATGATATAGACGGCAGACCTTTTAATTATAATTTTTCCATAATGAAAAATGGTAATATAGTAGCTACTGTATCCAAAGAATTTTTTAGCTTCTCTGATACATATGGTGTTGATGTAAATGATAACGAAGATTATGGATTCATTATAGCCCTGGTAATAGTCATAGACCAGATAATCCATGATAACAATAATCATTAACACTATTAATTTATAATGTTTCAGTTAAAATTGAATTGTAATAGAAGGCACCTTATAGGTGTCTTTTAAATAGAAATTTTATTCAAGGAGTATGATATTATGAAAATTATTGACATTGATAACTGGAAAAGAAAAGAACACTATAATTTCTTTAAACAACTAGATTATCCACATTATAATGTTTGCGCTAATATAGACATAACTAAATTTCATAAATTTATAAAAGAAAATGGTCTTCCTTTTTTTATAACTACGATTTATGTAGTTTCCAAAACCGCTAATGACATAAAAGAATTTCGATATAGAATACGAGGAGAAAATGTTATAGAACATGAAAAAGTTAGACCAGCTTTTACTATAATGGGGGATGAAGAATTATTTGGCTTCTGTACAGTAGATTATTTTGATGATTTTAAAAATTTTAAAGAAAATACTATGATTGAGATGAATAAATCTAAGGAAAATATATCTTTAAAAGATGACTCTAGCAAAGATGATGTTCTATATCTTACAAGTCTTCCTTGGATTTCATTTACAACAGCCTCACATCCAATAAACATAAATCCAGTAGATAGCATACCAAGAATAGGCTGGGGAAAATTTTTTGAAGAAAATGGTGTAATCAAATTACCTCTATCTGTACAAGTACATCATGCTTTGGCAGATGGACTTCATGTAGGAAAATACTTTCAACTGATACAAGAGATTATGGATAATCCAGAAAAATACTTATAGACAATAGTATATAATGTAAAAGTATCCAAGTAAAAAATAAAATAGACTCTGTTTAGTGGTAAGGTACTATAACAGAGTCTATTTTATAAATTAATTAATATTATTTGCTCTCATCTTTCTCAAAAGCAATCAAATAATATTTTTCATTGAATTCTTTTTCTAATTGAGTAATTCTATCTAGTTCGTTATTGGATAAATTAGCAAGAGGTACTTGATTTAGATTATTTAAATCATTCACATATATCATCCCTTTTATTTAATTTATTCTTTTTTATTATTTGCATTATTGTATTTGATTATACATGAATAATGTAGCTATCCTTCTATAATATATCATATAAAAAAGTTAATATTAATCTGAAATAATAAAAAAATTTTAAATTTAATTAAAATATATTTAAAAATACTGGCTTTATTAAAGGGATTGCAGTATAATAATATATAATACAATAATGAAGGGGTGTTCACTAATGCCACAAGTCTTAAAAGACGATATTAAAAATAGAATACTTCATGTTGCTGTAGATATGTTCAAGAATTATGGGTATGCAAAAACTTCAATGAAGAATATTGCAACAGAAGCGAAAGTAGCTGTGGGAAATTTATATAGATATTTTAACAGTAAAGAAGATTTGTATAATGAGATTATAAAAGAATTCGTAGATAAAGTAAACAACATCATCAAGGAAAATACTCACAACATGGTTAATCTGGAAGATATGGAGGAAGATGTCTATGATTTAGTTGGCAAGCTTGAAGACTATCCTAATTATCTAGGTGTATACCCAATGGTAAGCAAGATCTGTTATGATCTTAGTGAGTACATAAATAAAAACAGAGATAAAGCAATTATATTTTTTCAAAGCAGTAAAGAAGTTCCAAGTTCAAGACTTAATCTCATAGAGATAATTCAAAAAGTTCTCTATGGAAAGATAAAGAAAGATATGAATAAGACATATTTAGAAGATGAAGATAAATTATATGCTTGCAGTTTGGCAAAAGGTTTCTATGAGACGTTGAGCTATATGGTTATTAATATGGAAGAATCCTTTGATATGGCTGATTTAATGAATAAAGTCGTAAAATTATACTTCTTATAACAGCCATCTTTATTGGTCAATAAACTTGTTGCAATTAATAATTAAATTATTTTTTTTGTTGTAAAATGAACCATGATTCTCTTTTGGAATGGCAATACTTTTAATATAGTAGATTGGAGGGAAGGAAATGAAATTAAAAATAATTATAAGCTGCTTAATAATCATTATAGGCATAAGTGGTTGTAGTCTAATTCCAAATAAGATTGTAAAAAGTGAAGAGGTTGTAAGGACAGTAGAGGTAAAAGAACTAAAGAAAGAAATGAATGATATTATTTTAGATTATTTGGGAACTGTCATAGTCAATGATGAACGTATATTATTTACTGATGTTTCAGGAACAATAACTAGAGTGAATGTAGCAGCAGGACAAAAAGTTAATAAAGACGAAGAATTATTTATGATAAAAGAGAATGAAGATAATACCATAAGTATTAATTCAGATATAGATGGATATGTGAAAGAGGTATTTGGTAAGTCTAGAACCACAGTGCAAGAGGGAGAACCATTAATAAGTCTCAATGTCTATAATCATAGAGTATCTTTTGGTATAATCTCAAAAGATATTAAAAAAGTTGATGTTGGAACAAAAGTCAATATAACCATCAATGGTGTTGAAACATCAGGCAGAGTCTGTCAAATCAGTCCTTATCCAGATCAATCAAGTAAGACCTTCCCTGCTCAGATAGAGTTGGCAGGTACATACGATAAAGAGGATTATATTGTTGGAGCAGTAGCAGAGATTGATTTGATAATTGGGCAAGAAGAAGGTTTTTATATAGATATCAATAATGCACTTAATGAAGGAGATCCGTTTGTATATCTTATGAATGATGACAATCGTGCAGTTAAAAAGAATATTACTATAAAAGGGTATAGTAAGAATAAAATATTGATTGAAGGATTGAGTGAGGGAGATAAGCTCATTGTATCAGGAACCTCGAATTTGAAAGAAGGTCAAAAAGTAAAAATCGCTGAAAAAGAGGTGGAATAAGACACATGGGTAAAATTATTAAGTATGCCATAAAAGAAAGAAAAACAACAATACTTTTAGCTATAATTTTAATAATTTATGGATTATATAATTATTATCTGCTTCCTAAACAGGAAAACCCAGATACCACTTCTCCTGCAGCAGTAGTTACAGTAACCTTCCCAGGTGCATCAGCAAAAGAGGTGGAAGAACAAGTAACTAAACTTATCGAAGAAGAAGCTATGACTTTAGATGGAATAGATAGTATTGAATCTATTTCCAATAATAATGTATCAATAGTAATTGTCAAACTTACTACTGGAATTGATAGTAGTGAACAATGGGATAATCTTAGAGAAACTATGTATGGGATGGAAAGCAAATTGCCTTTAGGAGCAGATAAACCTATTGTTGAAACAGATTTAATAGATTCTGCTGGTTTCATAATAAGTTTATCATCAAAAGAACTTGCTTATGACGAGTTATCTAATCATGGAGAGGCTATCCGAAAGGAACTTATTAAAGTTAACGGAGTCAAAAAAGTAGTTATTGATGGACTAAAAGAAAAACAAGTAGTCATTGAGGTTAATTATAAGTTATTGAATACTTATAGTCTGTCAATTGAAGATATATATAATTTACTTATTTCACAAAATCTGAACATTCCTTCAGGATACGTGGAAACTGATAAAGGAAAAATAACAGTCAGTACTCCTGGAAAATATCAATCACTAAAAGATATTGAAGACCTAATAATAACTATATCTCCAGAGACAGGAGGTATTGTCAGGTTAAAAAACATAGCTGAGGTTAATATAGAAAGAAAGGAAAATGTTAGGCAGTATACTCACGAAGGTGAGGAAGCAGTACTTCTTACAGGTTATTTTGAAGATAATAAGAATATAGTTAATATTGGAAAAGATGTTAAAGATATCATTAATAATTATAAAGTTTCATCAAATAGATTATTGGAGATTGATGAAGTCTTATTTCAACCTGAAGAAGTGGAAAAATCCGTTAATAACTTCATAATAAGTCTATTAGAAGGTATGTTATTTGTTTTATTGGTTGTACTAATCGGTGTAGGTATAAGAAATGCTCTTATTGTGGCCACATCAATACCATTGTCCATTTGTATTACTTTTATTGTTATGAAACTGTTGGGGATAGATATACAGCAAATGTCAATTTCAGGTTTAATTGTGGCATTGGGTATCTTGGTAGATAATTCTATTGTTATTAGTGATGCTATACAAGTTAAATTGAATGAAGGAAATAGTAAAAAAGAGTCAGCTTATCTAGGTGCCAGAGAACAACTTGTTCCTGTTCTTACATCTACATTGACAACGCTGGTAGCATTTGCAGCTATCACTGTACTTCCTGGAGCAGCAGGTGAATTCGTAAAGAGTCTTCCACAAGTGGTATTTATATCTCTTACAGCCTCTTTTATTGTTGCAATGCTTGTTACACCCGCACTAGCAAGTTTGTTTTTCAAGGAACACAGCCAAGATAAGAAGAATAGGAAAAATATAATAAGAAAATTTTTCAAAGGATTCCTCAAAGTTGGTTTAAAACACAAAATCACTACTATTGCAATCAGCCTAGGAGTTCTAGTATTATCAATACTAGCTGTTTTTACCCTAGATATTGATTTGTTCCCATATGCAGACAAAGATATAATGTACATTAATGTAAAAGGAGAGGTCAAAGGGGATATCAGTAAAACAAAAGAATTAGTAAAAGAAGTTGAAAAAGTACTAGAACAAGAAAAGGATATTACTACCTATACTTCAGCAATAGGTGGTTCTATGCCCAAATTCTATATAACAATTAATTCTCTTGCATCCACTGAAGATATAGGTCAAGTCTTGTTTAGAGTCAACTTGAAGAAAACTAATGCACATAAGAATCTAAACGATTTTTCTCTGTATCTACAGAATAAGCTTAATTCTGTACTACAAAATGGTATAGCTACCGTTGGTAGATTGGAGTTAACGGAAAGTGGACCAGATTTCAAGGTAATCATTGCAGGAGAAGATACGGAAAGAATGACGTCGATAGCCCAAGAAATAGAAAAAGAATTATTAAGTAAAGAAGGTACTGTCAATGTAAGTACCAACATGCTTAGTAAAGAATATGAATATAAAGTTGATATTGACTCTAATGCAGCAGCTTCCTATGGTTTAACTAAATATGATATTCAAAAACAACTGAATCTATCATTATATGGTTCAATACCAACTACAGCTAATCTTGGAAACAAAAATTATAAGGTGTATCTTAAGACTAACGCAAAAGAAATCAGGGATATCAATAATCTAGCCATAAAATCAAATATAACAGGTGAGAAAGTTTTACTAAAACAAGTTGCAAATATTCAATTACAGGAGAATCTTCCAGCTATTAATAGATTGGATGGTGAAGAAGCCATCATTGTCCAGTGTGATGTCATATCTGGTTATAGTATTGTAGATATCGGTAATACAGTTGAATCTATGGTAAAAAATAATATGAATACAGCCGGCTTGAATATCAAATATTATGGGCAGAAACAGACTATGGATACTTATCTTGATGGACTGGATTTAGCAGCTATCTTTTCAATTGCTATAATTTATATTATACTATTATTACAATTCAACTCCTTCAAGCAACCATTAGTAATATTATTGACTGTACCACTTTCCCTTATTGGTTCAATTCTAATACTTGTTTTATTAGATATAAAAGTAACTTTTACAGTATTATTAGGTGTAATTAGCTTAATTGGTATTGTAGTAAACAATGCCATATTATTAATTGAATATATTAACAGGGCTAGAGATAAAGGGGCTTCTTTAATAGAAGCATGTATAGAATCAGTGGATAAGAGGTTTAGACCTATTATGCTAAGTACTGTTACAACAGTTATTGGATTAGTACCACTAGCACTATCAGGTAGTTCTTTCTTTAGTCCTATGGCAATAGCTTTGATGGGCGGATTGATGATATCTACTATATTGACATTGGTAATTATACCAGTTGTATATACTTTAGTAGAAAAAACTAAGAAATAATGAGGCAAATGCTAATGAAAAACAGTAATATCAAATTAGGAATATTTAATTGGTTTGGATATATCATGCCACCTGTAGAACGTGTCAAGAAGATAATAGAAGCTGGATTTAACAGCATCATGTTATGGTGGGATGAAGAATTATTTTCAGAAGAAGGTAAAAAGGATTTATTGAAAATCTTGGAGATGGATATAAGTATAGAAAATATACATGCACCATATTATGAATGTAATAAATTATGGAGCAGTAATGAAACTGAGCGTAATTATATAATTAATGAATTCATTAAATGTATCCATGATTGCCATACTTATAATATACCAGTAATAGTCATGCATCTGACCCAAGGTGATTATCCAAACAAACCTAACATATACGGGCTTGATTCCATGAAAACCATATTAGAAGAAGCAAAAAAATGTGGAATCAGAATCGCCATAGAAAATACAAGACAAGAAGAGTTTTTTGATTATGTTCTTAATAATATCCAAACAGATTGGTTAGGGGTGTGTTACGATTCTTCTCATGCTAACTTGTACAGCGCCTCTATTTTTGATGTTTTAAATAAATATGGTGATAGACTTATTTCATTACATCTATCTGATAATGATGGATGTACAGATAGACATTGGCTGCCTTATGAAGGAGTCATTAATTGGATTAAGCTGCTTTATAAGTTGAAGGAAATAAATTATATGGGAAATCTATCATTTGAGGTCTTTTATGATAAAACAAAAGATGATTATGATTCAGCTGAATTCTTAAGAGAGGCACATGATAAGGCTGTTATATTAAGAACTGAATTGGAATATATATTATAGTTGATTAAAATTAAAGAGGTGATTGGATTATTTTGTGATAATAGGATGAGTATTATTATAAAAAACATTAAAAAATCTTATTAAAAAATTAAGTTTTTTCTAATTTATTTTTAATTGTTATTGGTACAAAAATATGGTAAGATGACATAAGATTAAAAAATAATCATTATTAATTAGACTAAATATGAATGAGGGTTGACCATGAAGAAAGACACGATAGACACTTATATTATGCTTTCTGATACTGGTTCTGTGTTGAATAGATTGATCAAATTCTATACCAAAATACCATATAACCATGTATCGGTTGCACTGGACGAAGAGCTGAACGAGATGTACAGTTTTGGTAGAAAATTCCCTAGAAACCCTTTAATCGGAGGATTTGTCAGAGAATATATTGACAAAGGAACTTATGCTCGTTTTAAAAATACTACTTGTTTAATATGCAAAATGGAAGTAACAAAAGAGCAATATGATAAATTAATTAAAAACATAGAACATTTCAAGAAGCGAAAAAGAAGATACTATTATAATATATTTGGAATTTTTACAGTGATGTTGCATATACCAATAAAAATTCCATACGGATATGTATGTACCCATTTTGTATCCCATGTATACGAGAGAAGCGGTGTAAAGCTGTTTAATAAAAGAAGTACATTAGTTTCTACAGTTGATTTCTATTACCTTAATAGGATGAAGTTACATAAAGTATATGAAGGAAAATTATCAGATTTCTGTAATGAAAAAGAATACCAGCAATTTATGGTAGGATAAGACATATTATTAAATTAGGGAAAGATACCTGAAAAAAATGATTTTGTATATATATAAAGCTGATTCATAATACATTAAATATCTCTGTAAGATAGACTGAACATAGTATATCTTAAGGTAATTTTAATTATAATAAATGTATTATGAGTCAGCTCGTTTTACTATTAGAGATAAAAAAGTCAAGTTATTAATGAGGTCATCATTGTTTTTATAATAATATCTATGAATTAATAAAATGTTCTTGACCTATTATTAATTTTATGTTTAAATTCATATAAAGAATTAAGAAGTGAACTATAATTTAGAATATATTGGAGTTAAGTATAATATCTTTTTTTTATTGAATACATGTAATCGTTTTCACAGTCTTATCAATAGATAAAGGAGATATTGTAAATGAAAAAAAATTTATTATTAAAAGACATTTTAAATAATATGGTAGGATTATTTTTATTTGCCATAGGAATATATGTTTTTACTTCTAAAAACCAAATAGCTCCTGGAGGTGTATCTGGAATGGCAACTCTAATCAACTATCTTACAGGTATACCAATAGGTTTAACCTCTTTTTTGATTAATGTTCCTTTATTAGTATTAGCATTTATTTTTTTAGGCAGAAGTTTTGTTTTAAGAACACTTATATCAGTAGTTATTCTGTCTTTTATGTTAGATATTGGAGTTGTGTGGTTACCAATTTACAAAGAAAATGCATTATTAGCTGCTATATTTGGTGGGGTATGTCTTGGAATAGGATTATCTATTGTTTTTATGACTGAATCTTCCACAGGTGGAGGAGATATTTTAGGTAAACTGATTCAGAAAAGACGTCCATATTTATCTATTGGCAAAATACTGTTATCAATAGATTTTGTAGTTATATCATTGTCAGCAATTGTTTATAAAAATATTGAATCAGCTATGTATGGATTAATTACTATGTTTATCACAACAAAGATAGTAGATGCTTTTTTGGAAGCTTGTGATAAAGGTAAATTGCTATTTATTATGTGTAATGAAAGTAATGAAGTTGCCAAGGGTATTACGCAGGAATTAAAGAGAGGAGCCACATTTTTAGATGGAAGAGGAGCATATTCAGGAGAAAATAAAGATGTGTTAATTGTAGCAGTCAAAAAAAGAGAAGTTTACAAAGCCAAGACTCTCATCAAGTATATTGATCCTACAGCATTCATTGTAGCTACAGAAGCAGGAGAAATAGTGGGAGAAGGTTTCAAAAGTACAATCATATAGATAGTATTTCAAAATTATGGGAAAAAAGCTATTGACTTTTAAAGTATTGTATATTATTATATGGTTAGTCAATGAAAACCATTACATTAAATATACAATAATAGATATTATATTTATGAACTTCTTAATTTTAATGCTTTTTTAATGCTTATAGTAATAATTTAACTATATTTTTTTGAATATGATGTAATGGATTACATTACCTTAAATGAGGTGAAATAATGAATATTCAAGATGTAGCTCGAGAAGCAGGTGTTTCAGTAGCAACAGTATCTAGAGTTATTAACCATAATGAAAAAGTTTCTACCAATACCAAGAATAAGGTATTGAAAGCTATAGATAAGCTTCAATATACTCCTAATCTATTGGGACGTAATCTTAGGAAAAAAAGGACTTATAAAGTATTGGTATTAGTACCTACTTTATCAAATGAATTTTATTCTGAGATAGTAAGAGGTGTGGAAGATGTAGCTAATGAAGAAAATTATTATGTTATGGTATGTAGTACTCATTCTAACAAAGAAAAGGAGAAAGCATATTTAAATATGTTCTATAATCACTTGATTGATGGAATTATTTTTACTGCTCCTGAGATGAGTGGAGATGCCATGATTGACATAGCTAATAATTACCCTGTTATTCAATGTAGTGAATACATTAAGAATACAGATGTTTCATGGGTGAGTATAGATAACCATCAAGCATCTATTGATGCAATACAATATCTTATTGACATTGGTCATAGAGAAATTGCGATAATTGGTAGTGAAAATGGCTTCGTATCATCTATAAAAAGAAAACAAGGATATCTAGATACTCTTAAACAAAATAATATTCAGATAAATAATGATTATATAATCCAATCTGATTATGAATTTCAAGATGGTATAGATGGCTGTAAAAAATTATTGAATCTATCTAAACCACCTACAGCAATTTTTTGTGGTTCAGATGCAATAGCGGTTGGTGTAATAAGACAACTTACAAAACAGGGCATTGTAGTTGGAAAAGATATAAGTGTTATAGGGTTCGATGATACTCATCTAGCAGCTTATTACAATCCGCCCATTACTACAGTTTCTCAGCCAAGGTATGATATGGGTAAAGTTGCAATGGAATTATTACTTAGAAAGATTAATAATATTAATTGCAAAAATGAGTATATAACTCTAGATCATAAATTAACCATCAGAGAATCTACATTAGCTAAATAATCAATAACCTTACATTCATCATATTAGTACAAGAAAGAAGTGATTAAGATGAAATTGGGAATCATTGCAGAACCTTGTGAACAAAGTTTTATAGATGCAAAGAAAAGAAAACTTGATGTATTAGAGTTTTGTTTACATCCCACATTTGGAATGGATAAATCCCTTAAGAAATTAGAAGTTATAAGAGGATTAAAACCGTATATTAAGAGATACGGAATAGACGTAGCTGCTATAAGTGTCTGGGCTACTGATAAGATTGATGAAAAAGGTAATTTAATTAAAAATGAGCTTGAACTTGGTTATAAACTAATTGATGCAGCAAACAATATTGGTTGCACTAATGTAGTAACTTCATGTAATTATGTAGAAGGATTGTCATATTATGAAAACTGTTCCAAAGCAATAGAATACTTTGAGAAATTAATTGAATATGGAAAACCTAAGAAGGTTAAGATATCAACTTATAATTGCAGATGGAATAACTTTGTACATAGCGATATGGCTTGGACTATTATACATGGACATCTCAAGAATCTAGGAATTAAATATGATCCATCACATGCTGTATATAATGAAGGAAAATACTTAGCAGAAATGAAAAAATGGGCACACAGATTTTATCATGTTCATCTAAAGGGCGCGATGAAAATTAATGATAAAAGATTTGATGATCCACCAATCGGTATGGATGAAATAGACTGGGGTAAATTCATGGCAATATTATATGCCATGAAATATGAAGATGCTTTATGTCTAGAGCCACATTCAGAGAATTGGGAAGGTGAATTAGGAGAAAAGGGCATTGATTTTTCTATTAATTATATAAAACCATATATTTTAGATTGATTACTATATCAATAAATAAAATTGATAGTAAAGTCTAATCTTAGACTATTAAATAACTATAAATTTATGACTATGGAGGAAGTAATAATGAAAAAATTTCACGGTTTTAAAATGTTCACAGTAATCGCATTAGTAATGGCTATGTTAGTATCGTTAGCAGGTTGTTCTAGTTCTAAGAATGATACTGAAAAAGACGATGCAAAAGAAAATAGTAAGGAACAGCAAAAAGATACTGAAAAAAAATCAAGTGTAACTATTGAACTTTTTCAATTTAAATTAGAAATAGCAAAAGCTCTTGATGCAGCAGCATCAGAGTATATGAAAGAAAATCCCAATGTTAAAATTAATGTTCAATCAATTGGTGAAGGATATAGCACACAATTAAAGGCAAAGATGCAATCTGGTAAAGAGCCTACTATATTTAATGTAGGGGGCCCATCAGATGTTAATGATTGGTTATATAAATTGGAAGATCTTTCAGATCAACCTTGGGTTGAGTATGCAGCAACTGGTACAATGGGCGATGTTACCATAGATAATAAAGTTTATGGATTACCATACTCAGTAGAAGGATATGGGTTTGTATATAACAAAGCTATGTTTGAAGCAGCTGGTGTAGATATTGCAGAGATAAAAGATTTTGCAACACTAGAAACAGCAGTTAAAAAATTAGATGAAAAGATTAAATCTGGTGATTTAAAAGAGCAATTCCCTGATCTTGAAGCAGTATTTGAATTACCAGCTAAGGAAACTTGGCTAACAGGATTACATACAACTAATGTAGCGTTAAGTCCAGAATTTGATAGTGCATTGAATGCATTTAATGCTGATAAAGTTGAATACAAATATAGTGACCAACTCAAAAAAATCGTAGATATACAAGCTGATTATTCATCGGACGCAGATAATAAACAAAAACTTTGTGCAGTAGATAATACTACATCAGTAGAAAATGGTATAGCCATCGGAAGAGTAGCTATGGTTCAACAAGGTAACTGGATATATCCTTCAGTAAATAGTATAGACCAGGAAATAGCTGAACAATTAGATATTTTACCTATTCCTCTTGAAGGAGTTATAGAAGATAGTATTCCAATAGGTGTACCAATGTATTGGACAGTTAATGTTGATGCTGCTGATGAACAAAAAGCAGCTGCAAAAGACTTCTTAAACTGGTTATATCAATCAGAAAGAGGAAAAGAAATTATTGTAAATGAATTCTTCTTTATCCCACCATTCACTAATTATGATGGATTAGAAGCAAAAGACAGCTTAAGTCGTGCAGTACAAAGATATACTAATGCTGGGAAAACAATGCCTTGGGTATTCATGGGTTATCCAAGTGGATGGTGCATGGATATCATGGGAACATCCATTCAAAAATATCTAGCAGGTGTTCAAGATTGGGATGAAGTAATTGATTATTGTAAACAACAATGGGAAGAATTGGCTAAAAAAAGAGATGAGAATTAATATAACTAGAATGGTGGATGAAGAAAAATGAGAAATTCCAAAAAAATATTTTGGCTTTTCCTAGCTCCTAGCGGTATATCATTTTTATTAGTTGTTATTATCCCTATGTTTTTAGGAATATATTATTCTTTCACAGACTGGAATGGTATTAGTGAAAAGATCAATTTTATAGGTTTTCATAATTATATTGAGATATTTACAAAAGATCCAGGATTTAGAGATGCATTTTTATTTACAGTTAAATACGTTATAGTTGAAGTAATGATTGTAAATGTAGCTGGATTTTTATTAGCTTTATTGGTTACTAAAAAGTTACGTGTAAGCAATTTTTTGAAAAGTACATTTTTCTTACCTAACTTGGTAGGAGGATTATTACTAGGATTCATTTGGCAATTTATATTTACTAAAGGATTCGAAAGCATAGCTGATAACTTAGGATGGGCGTTTTTTGATGGATGGTTATCCACTCCTCAAACAGGTTTTTGGGGACTGGTTATTGTATGCTCATGGCAAAGTATTGGATATATGATGTTGATTTATGTTGCTGGTTTACAGTCCATACCTCAAGATGTATGGGAAGCTGGAAGTATAGATGGTGCTACTGGACTTAAGAAATTCAGACATATTACATTACCTTTGATAGTTCCAGCTATTACTATAGGTATATTCATGAATATATCAGGTGCATTTAAGGTTTTTGACCAGAACTTGGCACTTACTAATGGAGGGCCTCATAATTCAACTCAGATGTTAACGCTTAACCTTTATAATACTGCTTATACATATAATGAATTAGGTATGGCTCAAGCGAAAGCAATAATATTCCTCATTATTGTAGGAATCATTACCTTTACACAACTCTACTTTACTAAAAAGAAAGAGGTGGAAATGTAATGACTAATAAAAAAATGAACAAAAAGCAAAAGAAGAAAATATTAATAAGTGTATTTGGAGTTATATTAGCACTTATATATATATCACCATTTTATATGTTGTTAAGTAATTCCTTTAAAACATCAAAAGGTATATTCAAAGAAATATTTGCATTACCATTTGGAGAATATTTTACATTAAAAAACTATGTAAATGCATTTATTGAGATGGATTTTCTTAGGAGTTTTACAAATTCCTTATTTATAACTATAGCAGGAACAACATTGATTGTTATAACTTCTGCAATGGCTGCATGGGTATTGGTTAGAAGAAAATCAAAAATCAGCACTTTCATATTTTTTATTTATGCTGGTGCAGTACTTGTTCCATTTCAATGTGTCATGTTACCTTTAGTAAAATTAATGGGTAAACTTAATATGCTTAATATACCAGGTTTAATTGTGATGTATATTGGATTTGGTTCCAGTATGGCGATTATGTTTTTTCATGGATTTATAAAAAATGTTCCAGTAGCACTTGAAGAAGCAGCTATTATAGACGGATGTGGACCTTTCAGAGTGTTCTGGAGAATAGTTTTACCGTTAATGAAACCAATAGTATTCACGATAGTCATATTAGATGTGATGTGGTTATGGAATGATTTCTTATTACCTTCATTAATAATTAATCAACCTGGAATGCATACTATTCCATTAAAAACGTACTACTTTTTTGGAAAATATACTAAGAAATGGGATTTGGCAACAGCTGCATTAGTAATCAGTATCATACCTATAATGATATTCTATGCATTCGCACAAAAACGTGTAATTAATGGTATAACAGAAGGTGCTGTTAAATAAGCTAGTTTACAATTTAATATTATATTATAATAAGTAATTCCCCTCATAGCTCAAGGTTGGTTGTTCAGCCTTGGAGTAAAAGTAAAATAGTGAAAGATTGTAAAATATAGTATGAAAAAAAGACTAAAACTTATTAAACCCTCACATTATAAGTGTAAGGGTTTAGTAAGTTTTTTTATGCTATATTTCTTATTGGTAACATATGATACAGCTAAAATAATAAATAATAGTATAATAAAGGATAAGTCGATGATAAAATAAAATTATTTATTAACCATATAGAGCTGAAAGGAAGGATATTATGACAAAATATTTTAATGTAAATGATTCATTATATGCTATTACAGAACGTTATCCTGAGACCATAGATTTATTTGAATCAATAGGATTTGAAGGAATGAACAATGAGAATCAAAGAAAATTAATAGGGAAATCAATAACACTTGAAACAGCATTGAAAATGAAAAAAATCAACTTAGAGGTATTTACTGAGAATCTTGAAGATGCTATAAATCATAACAAAGCTATAAATGATGAAACTGATAAAGTTACCAATAATAATGCTGACATTAAAATTGAAGGTATTTTACCTTGTCCAGTGAGAATACCACTTATGGAGTCATTCAGTAAATGGATGGAAGGCACTGGTAATAACCTAGCTGCTAAAATGGAGTATGAATTAAAAGCAGCATCCATGGGTGTAGATTGGTTAAAAGAATCATTAGAGAAAACAGAAGATCCAGATATTTTATCAGATATATTCATATCAGCAGGGTTTGATTTGTTTTTTGATAAAAAATTAATTGGCAAATGGGCGTCAAAAGGTGTATTTGAAGATATAACAAAAATGAAACATTATAATAAGGAATTTGATAATGAAGAAATATGTCTAAAAGACCCTAATAATAATTACTCAATTATAGGGGTAGTGCCAGCAGTATTTTTAGTAAATATAGAAGAATTAGATGGCAGAGATATGCCAAAATCATGGGAAGATATATTGAAACCAGATTTTGAGAATAGTGTTAGCCTACCTATCGGAGATTTTGATTTATTTAACGCCATACTATTGAATATTCATCAAAAATATGGTGAAGAAGGATTGAGGAAACTAGGAAAATGCCTATCAACAGGAATGCATCCATCTGAGATGGTAAAATCTCATAGAAAACAGGATAAACCAGTTGTCACAATAATGCCTTATTTCTTTACTAAGATGATTAAAAATGAAGGACCCATGAAACCTGTATGGCCATTAGATGGAGCTATAATTAGCCCAATATTCTTACTATCAAAGAAGAGCAAAAAAGATATGTTAGAACCAGTTGTTGATTTCTTTGCTTCAAAGGAAGTTGGAGAAATTTTATCTCATAACGGTAAGTTCCCAAGTGTTAATCCAGAAGTGGATAACATGATATCAATGGAACATAAATACATGTGGTTAGGATGGGATTATATATACAATAATGATATGGGTGAACTAATAAATAGATGTGAAAATATTTTCAATGAAAATATAGATGCTAAATAGAGAGAAAGGTGATAAATATGAATCTAGTTACTATTTCCGGACCTCCATCTTCAGGTAAGACATCAGTAATTCTTAAAACAATAGGCGCTCTTCAAAAAAGAGGATTATCAGTAGGTGTAGTAAAATTTGACTGTCTCTATACAGATGATGATATATTATATAAAAAAGCAGGAATACCTGTTAAGAAAGGTTTGTCTGGCTCTCTTTGCCCTGACCATTACTTTGTCAGTAACATTGAAGAAGTTGTTAAGTGGGGTATAAAAGAAAACTTGGATTTACTCATTACTGAGAGTGCAGGACTTTGTAATCGTTGTTCACCATATATCAAGGATATCAAAGCAATTTGTGTAATAGATAATCTTAGTGGGATAAATACTCCTAAGAAAATAGGGCCAATGTTAAAATCTGCTGATATAGTTGTAATCACCAAAGGTGACATTGTATCACAAGCAGAGAGGGAAGTGTTTTCTTCAAGAGTTAATTCTGTTAATCCAAAAGCAGTTACAATGCATATCAATGGGTTGACTGGACAAGGCGCATTTGAATTAAGTACTCTATTATATGACGAAGAAACTGATACAAGTACAGTAAAAGGTAAAAAATTAAGATTCTCAATGCCATCAGCACTTTGTTCATACTGTTTAGGTGAAACTAGAATCGGTGAGGATTATCAAATGGGTAATGTAAGAAAAATGAAATTAGGTGATGACGATGATAAATAGAGAAAAACTTAATGAATTGACAATTAATGAAATAGAAAATAAATATCCCTTTATTATATCCTTCTTTGCAGATAATAAACTGGATGTTGATGATTATAGAAATGAGACTTTTATAAGTTTCCTAGAACATTTTTCTGAGGAAGAAAGAGAAGAATGGGCTATAGACACAACAAAATTGATTGATGATATAATCGTATATATCAATACCATGCTGGATTTTCTAGGCATAAAAGAAGAAAAAGCAGTTAATTCATTAACAATTATAGCTGGACATGATAAATCTGGACAAAAAGAAAATTTTGATAATATCACTATAAATAAAAGTGAGATAATATCTATTGTTGGTCCAACGGGTTCAGGTAAAAGTAGATTATTAGCTGATATAGAATGGACAGCTAATGAAGATACTCCAACAGGCCGAGCCATTCTAATTAATGGTGAAAAACCAGATAAAAAATGGAGGTTTTCTTCAGGTAATAAATTGGTGGCACAGCTATCACAGAACATGAATTTTGTAATGGATTTAACTGTTAGCGAATTTCTTGAACTTCATGCAAAAAGTCGTATGGTTGAAAATGAAAAAGAAGTAATAAAAAAGATTATTGAAGCTGCTAATAATCTAGCAGGAGAAGCTTTTGACCTTAATACTCCTATCACCAGTTTAAGTGGTGGACAATCTAGAGCTTTGATGATAGCGGACACAGCTATTCTAAGTACATCTCCTATTGTGTTAATAGATGAAATTGAGAATGCTGGAATTGATAGAAAAAAAGCACTGGGTCTCCTTGTAAGCAAAGAAAAGATAGTATTAATGGCAACTCATGACCCAAGTCTGGCACTTATGGCTAATAAGAGAATAGTTATAAAAAACGGTGGTATATATAAGGTTATAGAAACAGGAAAAGAAGAAAAAGCTATGCTGCAAGAATTAGAAAAGATGGATAAAGTCATTAAAGGATTAAGAACTTCCCTCAGAAAGGGAGAAATAATTAATTATAATGATAATATTAGTAATATGAATGTTTATGAAAGTATCCATTGATAAGAACTATTTATCTTATAGAAAAGTTGCTGCGGAACGAGGCGTGGCTTCTTTTTTTTATAGAATATTAATAAACTTAAGGGTTTTTTAATGTTTATCTTATTGCGCATGTGCCTTGATTTAATGTATAATTGAAGAAATGTATTATTTTTACAACATAGAATAAGCTATTTACGCAGGAGGAAGTTTTTTATATGGATATTATTGAGATATTTAAAGCGTTGATTATTGGTATCGTTGAGGGAGTTACAGAATGGTTGCCAATAAGTAGTACAGGTCATATGATTCTAGTTGATGAATTTCTTAAGTTGAATATGTCGGAAGCTTTTAAGGAAATGTTTTTCGTAGTAATTCAGCTAGGGGCAATAATGGCAGTTGTGGTTATTTATTGGAAGAAGATTTTTCCCTTCTCATTTAAACAAAGACAATTTATTAAAAAAGATACTATTCTTTTGTGGGTAAAGATTGTCATTGCATGTATTCCAGCAGGAATAGTAGGTGTATTATTTGACGATAAGATGGATGAATTATTCTATAACTATCAGACAGTTACTATTACATTGATATTATATGGTATTTTATTTATTATCATAGAGAAATGGAACAAAGGCAGAACTTGTAAAGTTAATGATATCTCTGAGCTTACGTATCAGACAGCACTTATAATAGGTTTATTTCAAGTATTATCACTAATTCCAGGAACTTCACGTTCTGGAGTAACCATATTAGGAGCAATACTTATAGGAACATCAAGAACTGTAGCTGCTGAATTTACCTTTTTCTTGGCTATGCCAGTTATGTTTGGTGCAAGTTTAATCAAGATCATGAAATTCGGTTTTGCATTTACAAGTCTAGAATTATTGGTTCTTCTAACAGGAATGATAGTTGCTTTTGTAGTTTCAATATTAGCAATCAAATTCCTAGTAGGATATATCAAAAAACATGACTTCAAAGTATTCGGTTGGTACAGAATAGTGTTAGGAATCATTGTAATCCTATATTTTACAATATTTAAATAAAAATAGCATGATAAGGGGAGTATTCCCTTGTCATGCTTTGTTTTTTATACACGATCTAATCCTTCAGTTTGTTTTTTGACTAAAACACCTTCAGCTATTTCCCATTCTTTTGTCGCTATACCTTCATCATTAATGATGTAGCCGTTACTTGATAAAGGATATAAAAGGTCTTTTGTAAAATTACGTCCAGATGCTTCACATAACCAGTGAGTAGCTGTTTTCATTATTCTATTATAATCGTCTTCTGTTTCAGCAAATTGAAACAGTCTATTACTAACATTATAATAAACCTCATTATCTATTACAGTTGTATCTTCCATTTTCATCACCTCTTAGTTATGTTTTGCTAAGATTGATGAAATTATTTACTTAATACTATAATTGATTTTGGGAAAAATGCTTTTTTTGTAGGGAAATTCTTTTCTCAGCATTCTAAAAGCCAGAGCGAGGATATGAGTTTAAATTACAAAAATAAGTAATCGGGAATCTTTTGTATTTAAAATAAATTGAAAGTAAAGAATAATTATGTTATAATAAGTACAGTATTAAATATTGTTTTATTTAGAAAATAGCAAACCTATTGAAAAATAGGGACGCAAAGCTATGGGTCTAAGGGATTATATCCTAGGACTGCCAGGTTGCCGTATAATAATTTGATGGCAGTCACTATTAATAGTAGCTGTTTTTTTTGTCACATTTTTTTCATTGACTAAAAACGTTATATGAAATGTTATGTGGAGTGTAACAAGTTACCTTTTTTATATTAAAGGAATCTTCCTGCCATAAAATATAGTATATTTTATCATTTTTCTTGATGAAATTATTTTATTTGTTAATTAATAGTTGAAAGAGGGGATATAATGAAAAAAAATGATGTTTTTTATGATAAAGTATTTTTAGTAAAATTTTTGGAACAATTAAATATAGAATTAGAGTATAAGCGATTGGATGGTAAAAATGAAGAGCTGATCGCTGAAGCAGCAAAATGTCTTGCTGAAACTTTTGCAGGGATAACAGTAAAAGAAGAAACAATATCTGAACCGATGGTACAGGCTGTTCACTTATCTATTGATGATTTTAATGAATTTGTTTATAGTTACATGAAAAATGTTGTAGAACAAGGATTGTGTTATATAGCTATAAACAGAAAAAATAATAAAATCATAGGTGTATTAGCATGTGAAGACTTTGATCCAGATGAAGAGGTGCCTCCATTTACAGATAATTTAGAGCCCATGAATAAAATCTGTGAATTACTTGAAGTTCTTGATAAGAGGTTTTTGGATACTATTTATTACAAAACAGATAAAAAAATTAAAAAGAATGATTTTGTACATATGTTTATGATTGGTGTAAAATCAGATAAGCTAAAGAAAGAAATAGCAAAAGACTTAGTGAGAATCTGTCAGGATGATGCAATAAAAAGAGGTTATAAAGGTATGTTTCTTGAAGCTACCAATATCAAATCTGCTACATTAATCTCAAAATATTTTAAGTTTAAACTTGTTCATGATGAAAAAGGAATACTTATCCATACAAAATATGCTGAGACAGAACATTTTAAAGATATACCACCTGAAAAATCCTTGGATTGTAAATTATTCTATAAAGCCCTTGACCCAGAATATGATATTTAATATTAAATAACAAAACATTTAATAGGAGGTATACACATGTATAAAATTGAGGTAAATTCAAGTAAGAAATTAGTATCTTTAGTAGCTGAGGGAATGTTCACAATTGATGAAGCTAAAGATTGTATGAAAGATTATGAAAGTAAATTAAAAATGATTAATGTTAAGGATTATGTATTTTTAGTAGATGCAAGAAAACAATCAACTTCTACACCAGAAGTAGGAGAAGTATTAACAGAAGCATTAAAAAAATACTTGGATACACCATTCAAAAAGAGATATTATGTAAAACTTGATTCAGTTATTGCTATGTCACAAATAAGAAGACTTGGTGGAAAAGAATTTGTTGATAAATTTGAAGTAGTTAATACACCCGAAGACGTAATTAATAGTCTATAATATTTGTTAAATAACAAGTATAGATGGTAAATCCAGGGAATTAAGTATTTTACTCTGGATTTATTTTTTGCTTTGAATGAAATTGGTTATAGTGTTCATAATAAGATTAGTGGATATTATTATAGGCACAAAAGACATATAGTTATTATTAGGTATAATTTCTTGGTTGTAGTAAGTAAGAATCACGACAGAATATATAAAAAATTATGACAAATTACAAACTGATATCAAATAAATAATTGATTTACAATATACTTAAAATAGTTTATAATTAGTAGTGACAAAATAAGACAATATATTAGGAGGTATATAGTATGAAAAAAATATCAGCAATGATAGTATGTGTATTATCTGTGATGTTAATATTTGTTGGATGTGATTATAATGAAAATAAATTATATAATGCATTTAAGAAATCTCTAGAAGTCACTTCAAGTGAAAGTGATACAGATATTTCTGTAACATTAGAGACAGAAGGATTTTCAGAAGAAGATCAATTTAGCATTGCTACTGTAAAGATGTTATTACAGGATTCAAACATTAACATTCACACTAAATTACAGCAAAACAAACAAAAAACATCAAGAAAAATGTATGTAGATACCCAATTCGTTTTTGGTGGAATAGGAATGGGAGTAGAATATTGGGGAGATTTTAATATGTCACAAAAGAATTCTAAATCCCTCCAAGTAATAAAAGTACCATCTATAATGATGTTTTCACCTAGTGAGGAGTTAGCTGGAAAGGAATATCTTGTAATAAATCAAGATAACAATGAAGATATTACTTATGATAGTAAATTAGTATTAGAATTACAAGATAAATTAAATAAATTCTTAAAAGATTACGCTTTACAATATAACCCTAACTTGAAATTAGTGAAAAATAAAGGAAGAAAAACAATTGATGATAAGACAGCATATGTATATGAAGTATCATTAGACAATGAGTCACTAAGTAAGTTAATAAATTATTCAGCTAATAATTTATTAGATAATAAAGAAGCACTTAAATTCTTTAGTGAATATATGGACATTATATCAAAGATGGTTAACAAGTCTGAAGAAGAAGTGAAAAAAACTAAGGAAGAAATAGATAGTATCATAGAAAATATAGATGAAAATAAACCAGTATTAAAAGAAATGATTAATGGCTTTACTGATAAATTATGTAAGTGTAATTTATTAGGTGAAAAAGGTATCGTTATAGAATATGCTATCAATAAAGAAGGTTATATTGTTAATGAATCTGGTTTAATAGATTTGAATATAGATATTGCTAAAATAGAAGAAGTCATGGCTATAAAAGATAAATTGACTGATGAAGAATATGATGAAGATATCTTAGACGAAGAAGTATCTGGTGTTATCAAATTAGGTTTCGAATTCAACAAAAATATATATAATATAAATGAAAAGGTTGAAATTGATATGCCTGAATTGACTAAAGAGAATTCCGTTGACATGAATGAATTAATGAAAGCTAGAAGTGAATCTTTTAATCAAATATATCCTAAAGATATTTAAAAGAATTTGAGATAAATTTAATACAATTTAATAATTAAAAAAAATAAATACATTAAAAGATGATTCTCTGTATATAACAGGAATCATCTTTTTTGATGTGCTCAGCATTAGCCATTTTATTAAAAATTATAGAAATCAGTCATAATAATGTAGTTTTGCATCATATAGATAGAAGGCTATAAGTGTTAAAATGAAGATGTATCATAATTTAGAAAATTATTGTATAGGAGGAAAAAAATGAATAATAAGGTTAGAATCTTTTTCACCAGCTTAGTGGTAGTAACTATAGCGTTGTCAACATTTAGACCGACAATTACTGTAGCAGCTACAGGGAGCGAAAGTGATCTACAGATTACATCAGCTAACAAAAGCTTAGAACAGTACTTTAATGCATCTAAGCAAAATGTCCTTGAAGTACAAGTTGTTTCGCCTGAGAATGAACCAAGGGGTGAATGGGAACCTCGAATAACTCAACATTATGGGGTAGATACAGTAATCCCTTCTTATTGGGGAAGTTATCACGGAGTACCTGCTAATGAAGGTGGTAATCACTATAGGGAATGTTTTTGCCTTCGTGATATCTGTCACCAAACTGATGCAGGACACTTGCTAGGTCTTGATAATGAAAACTTTACAATGCTCCAACTTTTTGCAATAGGTGCTAACGATAACACTATAAAACCATACTGGCCAAAATGGTCTTATGATTTCTATGGTTACCCTTATTATATGGATGCGGGTTTTCAAGAGTTGCCTGCTCCTTTTGAGTTATTAGAAAAAATCTATCGTCAATACCTATGGACAGGGGATGACAGATGGATTAATGATCCAGAGATATTGGAATATGCTGAGAATTTACATTCAATTGATGCTTTTATGGGTGCACATGATGTAAATAATAATGGTATTGCTGACGGTGGTGGAAACATGGATATTTTACCTACCTTATGGGAATTTGAAGAGAGAGGTATGATTGTTGAAGCTGGTGATACATATGGTGTTCAATATCAATCATTATTAGCATATGCAGGTATTCTAGAGGCACGTGGGGAAATGACAAAAGCTCAAGAAATTCGTAATAGAGCCATTGCACTTAGAGAATATTTTGAAGAGAATTGGTATTCAGAAGAAGAACAAATATACATACGTGCTTTTGATAAGTTCGGAGACACAAGAACAAATTGGGGACATGAAAATAGCTTTTTCATGCCAATGAAATTACTTACAGATAATGGTCCTAGAACAGATAGATACTTGGATTTTATTCATTACAATGCATTTGTCGACCCACTGAATGAAGAGGCCCAAACATATCTAGCTGATACATTCTATAAACATGGAGAGAATGCTATGGGATGGCATTGGACAAAGAAGGTGCTTGAACATAATACAACATATCCTGAAATATTTTTCTTGAACATATCTAATGTTATTACAGGTATGATGGGTGTTGAACCAGATGCTCCAAATAATAAAGTTTCCACTATTTCACGTTTAACAAAAGAAGTTCCATGGGTTCAAGTAGATAATATTCCTATTGGATCCAATAAAGTATCAGTTAGACATGATGGAACTGATCAAACTACATTTGAGAATACATCAGGCTCTACAATGACATGGGAAGCTTGTTTTTATGGTCAAGTCAATTCATTGGAAGTAGATGGTCAAACTATGCAAGCTACGGTTGGAGAGCTAAATGGCAAGACAATATCATATGTATCTTTAAGTGTACAATCAGGAGAAAAGAAGACAGTAAAAGCCAATAAAACACATCCTGGATTCTTATATCTCAGTGATCAACAATGGGCGTATGTTACAGATGAAGAGAAAATAAAATTAGATACAAGTTATGGCGAAAATGCTATTATGATTGATGAGAAAAACTATCAAAAAGGATTGGGTACATTAGCAAATACAACCATTCGTTACTATTTAGATGGTGAAGTTAGTAGATTTACAGCGACAGTAGGTCTTGATGATGTTAGAGAAGATCAAACTAGTGGTTCAGTTGTCTTTAGAGTATATGCAGATAACGAAAAAGTCTTTGATAGTCAAGTTATGGGTGCAGCAGATTCAGCAAAAGAAGTAGATATTGATTTGACAGGTGTAAGAGTACTTGATTTAGTAACTTATGATGCTGGCGATGGTAGTAATCGTGATTATGGAACATGGGGAGATGCAAAAGTTTATACGAACCTTGAAGAATTACCATCAGAAGCTCCAGCTGATTTTGTATACTTAAGTGATATATCTTCAGCTAGTATTGGAGGAAGTTATACAACAGTTAATAAAGATTTGGATTATGATGGTAGAACTATTGATATTAATGAACGATCCTATTTTAAGGGGTTAGGTGTTCATGCAGACAATGAAATAGTCTATGATTTAGATGGGTTGTACTCAAGTTTCATTGTGGATGTTGGATTAGATGAAAGCGTAACAAGTAATGGTGATGTCATATTCAAAGTATATGGGGACAACAACCAATTATTAAGAGAAACAAGTACATTGACTCACACAAGTCCTATTGAAACAATGAATATTGATGTTACAGGTATGAATCAATTGAAATTAGTTGTTGACGATGCAGGTAGTAGTTATAATGATAGAGCTAACTGGGCTGATGCACGACTTATTTATAATCCTGATGTCGATTTACAATCTGCACTTGTATTAGCGCGTAAAATCAGATTTATAGACATGCCAGGAGTAGCAGAAACACAATTAACATTACCTGTAGTTCCAGATGGGTATACAATTGGTGTTAAAACATCAAGTGATACTTCTATTGTTGGGTTAGATGGAAGTATTACACCACCAGCTGCTGAAACAACAGTCACTTTAGTTCTAGAAGTGACCAGATTAAGCACAGGAGAAGTGGCTGAAACAAAACCATTAGATGTTTTGATTCCGTCAAATACACAGATTTCCCTCACATATTTCCAATGGGACTTGGCAACAGCTGGTTATGGCGATGTTGAACTTAATAAGTCTAATGGTGGGAATTCTATCACTATAGGAGGCAACACCTATGATAAGGGAATTGGAACACATGCAGATAGTGAGATTGTTTATCAAATTGATGGTCAGTACGACTGGTTCCAATGTGACATCGGCCTAGATGATGAAACTGGTAATAATGGGTCTGTTGTATTCAAAGTATATGGTGACGATGATGCAACAGTATTATATGAAAGTAATGTGCTCTATGGCACTAATCCGGTTGAGAGCATAAAGGTAAATATTAAAGATCATAATAGACTAAAGTTAGTTGTAACAGATGGAGGAGACAACAAAAATCATGACCATGCTGATTGGGGAAATCCTATGTTACTAATTGATAAGGAAGTAACTACTTTTGTATATCTAAGTGATCTAGACTGGACAAGTGCACAGTCAGATTGGGGTTCTGTTAAAAAAGATACAAGTGTAGACGGTAATCCATTGACAATTGATGGAAATACCTATTCAAAAGGAATTGGTACTCATGCAAGTAGTGAGATTATCTATAACTTAGATGGAGCATATACGACTTTCTATTCTCATATAGGCGTAGATGACGAAGTAGGAGCAAACTCAACAATCGTTTTTGAGGTATATGCAGATGGAGAAAAGATTTACGAAAGTGGTGTAATGAGTCATAGTGATTCTTATAAGGAGGTTAATGAGAATATAACTGGTGTTGATGTATTGAAATTAGTCATTACGGATGCTGGAGATGGAATTAATTCTGACCATGGTGATTGGGCAGATGCCAAGTTATATTAGATTAGATAACTAGGCAACTAAATAAAGTGAAACAGCACAAGACTAACCCCATTAGTCAGTCTTAGACTGTTGATATCAAAAGCTATATCTCATCATTGGGATATAGCTCTTTTTATAATTTTTCATGTAATAGTTTGATAGACCTTATTCTTTTTTCATTAACTTGTAATTTGTAACAAATTCTAATATACATTCTTGTTCTTCTTTTTCTAGTTGAATTAATTTGGCTAATAAAATAGGAAATACTTCATTATCTGTATTTGTAGAAGGTTGTATCTGTTTAAAGAAATCTTCAAAACTGATTCCTAGAGCAGTAATAATTTTATTTAACATTTCTATAGTGCAATTAATCGACCCTCGTTCCACTCTCCCTATATGTGTGGGGTGAACTTTTGCTCTAAGGGCTAATTCCTCTTGGCTTAAATTTTTAGCTGTTCTAAATTGCCTTACTGTATTACCAACAATATTTAATATATCATTCATTTTATCACCCCAGTTTCCTTGTATATAACTTACATATTTGCATTAAATTTATCAAGAGCATATATGATTTGGTAATTGGAGATTTTATAGCATAAATTGCTTGACAAAAAATCATATATTTTTTATACTTGTTGTAGGTGAAATTGTTACATTATAAGAAACATTGATAAGTAGGGCAGATACCAATAGAGGGAATAATGGTATTCGTAGATTGATGTAACAATTTTCATCCCTCACACCTTAACCCACTCGAAGAAAGGGACAATAGTACAATCCCTTTCTTTTTAGTGCATGTCTATTATTAGTATTGACAAAATTCTAGATTTATTCTTATCCTATTAAATAAATCTACGTAATAAAACAGATAAAGAAAAAGTTACAAATAATTATTTATGTTAAGAATTTCTCATTCGTAACATAAGTTACAGAATTCTAAGCCACCTCATGCTATACTTTGGTCACTGGTTAACAAAAAACAAAATTAAAACATAATTAAAATAAGGAATATGAAAGGTTGTGTGAACTATGTTTTGTTATCAATGTCAAGAGGCTGCAAAGGGAACAGGTTGTACATTAGCAGGAGTTTGTGGTAAAAAACCAGAACTAGCTAATCTACAAGATTTACTTATCTATACTATGAAGGGAATTTCAATATTAGCTAATGAAGCTAGAAAAGTAGAGATTGATCTTAACCAAGTGGATGAATTTATAGTAAATGGTTTATTCATGACAATAACAAATGCTAATTTTGATGAAAATGCATTTTATCAGACAATAAGAGAAGGACTAATACTAAGAGATGAATTAAAGAGTAAATTAGAAGAAAAAGGTATTGTTCTTGAAAACTTACATGATAGCGCTACATGGACAGCAGATTCAAATAGTAAAATGGAAGCAAAAGCAGACAGTGTAGTTGTAGGGGTACTGGCAACTGAAAATGAAGATGTTCGTTCATTAAGAGAATTAATAACATATGGAGTAAAAGGTATGGCTGCTTACGCACATCATGCTTATAACTTAGGTAAAGAAAATAATGAAATATATGCATTCATTACTAAAGCATTAGCTGCTACATTAGATGATACTTTAAGTGCAGACGACTTAGTAGCACTTACTCTTGAAACTGGAAAATATGGTGTAGATACTATGGCATTGCTTGATGAAGCTAATACTTCTACTTATGGTAATCCAGAGATCACAGAAGTAAACATAGGTGTAAGACATAATCCTGCCATATTAATATCAGGTCATGACCTTAGCGATTTGGAACAATTATTAGAGCAAACTAAGGGAACTGGTGTTGATGTATATACACATAGTGAGATGTTACCAGCTCATTACTACCCAGCATTCAAGAAATACGATAATTTCGTAGGAAACTATGGAAATGCTTGGTGGAAACAAAAAGAAGAATTTGAATCATTCAATGGACCAGTGTTATTTACTACTAATTGTATAGTACCTCCAAAGGCAAATCATATGGATAGAATATATACAACTGGAGCTTCAGGATTCCCTGGATGTAAGCATATTGAAGCTGACGAGAATGGTAAAAAAGATTTCAGTGAGATTATAGAACATGCTAAGAAATTAGATTCTCCTACTGAAATTGAAACAGGGTCAATAGTTGGTGGTTTCGCACATGCTCAAGTTTTTGCACTTGCTGATAAAGTTGTTGAAGCTGTCAAGTCTGGAGCAATCAAGAAATTCTTTGTAATGGCTGGTTGTGATGGAAGAATGAAGTCAAGAGATTATTATACAGATTTTGCTAAACAATTACCTGATGATACAGTTATCCTTACAGCTGGTTGTGCAAAATATAAGTATAATAAATTACCTTTAGGTGATATAGGTGGAATTCCTAGAGTGTTAGATGCTGGACAATGTAACGATTCATATTCACTTGCTGTCATTGCTCTCAAATTAAAAGAGGTATTTGAACTCAATGATATCAATGAATTACCTATTGCATATAATATTGCATGGTATGAGCAAAAAGCAGTAATAGTGTTATTAGCTCTATTGCATCTAGGTGTGAAGAATATTCACTTAGGACCTACACTTCCTGCTTTCTTGTCACCAAACGTAGCTAAAGTACTAGTAGAAACATTTGGTATCGGTGGTATTACTAACGTAGAAGATGATATAAAAATGTTCTTACAATAAAATATAATAAACTGAAAATATAAAATCGATAAAAGGAGATGCAGATTGATGCATCTCCTTTTATCGATTTTATATTTATGGATGGTAGAAGATATTTTATTAAACATAGTGGTGAGCAAGTAAATCCCATATGAATAAATTAAAGTATCTTCTATAATTATTATTCAATTCTTCACTATAGAAAATAAATTCAAGATTTTTTTTCTTGAATCTTGACAAATTATAAAATTAAAGTTAGTATAGACGTATAGACGTCCAGTTGGGAAGCGTTTCGCAGGTTAATATTAATTAAATCTAAGTGTCAAATGAATGGAGAGAGGTCATGAAAGATAAGATTATAAAAGCCATAAAAAGTGTAAAAGAATTGTCTTGTTATGATATAGGCATAGAAATCTCATCTGACAAAATTGTTACTCTTACAGGGGAAGTTGATGAATGGCAGCATGTAGTAGATATTGGTCATATTGCTGCAAAAGTAAAAGGTGTTAATAATGTGGTGAACGATATAACTGCACGGGGGATAACTATTCCACAAAAAGATAATACTGAAAAAATCAAAAAAACTCTACAAGAGAATGTACATAAGAAATGCGATATTTTAATAATAGGCGCAGGGATATGTGGCTGTGCAATTGCTAGAGAATTATCCAAATACAATCTAAAAACAATAGTAGTTGAAAAGAATAGTGATATAGCAGAAGAAGCAACAAAAGCCAATAATGGTAATATTCATCCGGGGGTTCTAGCTAAACCGGGGACTTTAAAAGCAAAACTCAATCTAAGGGGCAATGAGTTATATACAAAGCTGTCTGAAGACCTTAATTTTAAACTAATTAGATCTGGTTCCTTAAACGTTGTTTATGATAAAAGTGAATGGAGAAAGATGTTAGGACTTAAGTTCCTAAAAAAATCTAAACTAGGATATCTAGTTAAGCCAGCTAGACAATTTATGAAAGTTCCTGGACTAGAATGGCTGGATAAAGAAGAGGTCAATAAATTAGAACCAAATCTAAAAGGTGAGCCTATTGGAGGTTTTTTGATGTCTACAATGGGATTGGTTGAACCCTATGAAGTATGTATAGCCTTTGCAGAAAATGCAGTCCAGAATGGGGTAACATTCATGTTGGATACAGAAGTCCTAGATGTACTGACGGAAGACGGAAAGACTAAAGGGGTAATAACCAATAAATGCATTATTGAAAGTAAATATGTCATTAATTGTGCTGGAGTATATACAGATAACATAGCTGAGATGGCTGGAGATAGATTTTTCACGATTCATCCTAGAAGAGGTGCCATAGCTATATTTGATAAGAATAGAAAAGGTTTCTTCAACAGACCAGCTGGAACAAGAAGTGGACGAAGTAAAAGTACTAACTCAAAAGGCGGTGGAGCCTGTGTAACGCCAGAAGGAAATCTATTATGGGGACCAACAGCTACAGAGATTCCATCTAAAGAAGATAAGTCAGTAGAAGCTAGTGATATGGATTATATAATAAAATTAGGTGAGCGTGTTACAGATGAAGTTAAGAAATCAGAAATAATCACTTTTTTTGCAGGTATCAGAGCGGCAGATTATAAAGAAGATTTTATAATAGGTATGTCAAAAAAAGTAAAAGGATTTATAAATGTAGCAGGTATACAATCACCTGGGTTAGCATCGGCACCTGCAATTGCAGAGATGGTTGGAGGAATAATAAAAGATGATATGGGGGATATGTCTCTAAATAAAAACTTTAATCCTATAAGAAAACCCAAGGTACAATTTAGGGACTTATCTCATGAAGAACAAGATGAACTAATAAAGATGAATCCCAAATATGGGAATATAATATGTAGATGTGAGCTAATAACTGAAGGAGAAATATTAGACGCTATACATTCCCAAATACCAGCAACAACTATAGATGCAATAAAACGTAGAACAAGAGCTGGAATGGGTAGATGTCAAGGTGGTTTTTGTGGTCCTAGAGTATTAGAAATACTTGCTAGAGAGTTAAAGAAAGAACCTACAGAAATAACTCTAAAAGGTTCAGATTCATATGTCTTAAATAAAAATAGTAGAGCGTAATGGAAAGGAGGGATTAGATGAAATATATTGAAACAGATGTAGCTGTTATTGGTGGCGGACCAGCTGGGTTAGCAGCAGCTACAGAAGCTAAGAGACAAGGAGTAGAGAATGTACTTATAATAGAAAGAGATGTAGAGTTAGGTGGAATCTTACAACAATGCATACATGATGGGTTTGGACTGCATAGATTCGGAAAAAGATTATCCGGCTGTGAATATGCTGAGAATTTTATAGAAGAAGTTGATAATCAAGATATAGATGTAAAAATAAAAACCATAGTCTTAGAAATAACTAAAGAAAAGATAATATATGCAATGAATGAGTCAGAAGGCATGATGAGAATAAAATGTGGAGCAATCATCCTTGCTATGGGATGTAGAGAAAGAACCCGTTCACAAGTATTTATATGGGGTACAAGACCAAGTGGTGTACTTACAGCAGGTACTGTACAGAGATATATAAATATGGAAGGATATCTACCAGGTAAAAAAGCAGTAATTCTAGGTTCAGGAGATATTGGACTTATTATGGCAAGAAGAATGACACTTGAAGGTATTAAGGTAGAAGGTGTCTATGAACTAATGAGTTCCCCAGGAGGATTAACAAGAAATATCTGTCAATGTTTGGATGATTATAATATACCAATGCACCTGTCAACTACGGTTGTGAAAATACATGGTAACAAGAAATTGGAAGGTGTGACAGTAGCCCAGGTAGATAATAATAGAAATCCTATAAAGGGTACAAAAAAATACATTGAATGCGATTTATTGGTTCTTGCAGTTGGATTGATACCTGAAAATGAACTGTCAAGAAAATTGGAAGTCAAGATTGATCCCAGAACAAAAGGGCCAGTCGTAGATGAAAGTTTCATGACATCAGTTGAAGGTGTTTTTGCTGCTGGAAATGTGGTAACAGTATTTGATTTAGTAGATTATGTATCCATAACGGGAGAGATAGCAGGACGTGGAGCAGCTAGGTATCTGGAAGGGAATCTTAATCTAAAAGATGAATATCAATCAGTTATTCCTGGGGAAAACGTTAATTTTGTAGTACCACAGATAATCAGGAAAAAGAACCTGGAAGAACAGCTTCCTATATATTTTAGAGTTAAACAGAAAGAGAAAAAAGTTAAAGTGATTGGTGAAATTGACGGAGAAATTTGTTTGGATAAAAAACATGTCGTAGTATTACCACCTGAAATGATTGTTGAAAATATAAAAACGGAAAAATTAATGTCAAGTAATAATGAGTTGACCATTAGTGTAAAGGTGGGGTAGATTATGAAAAAAGAATTTACATGTATCGTTTGTCCTATGAGTTGCCATCTAACTGTTTATCAAGAAGGAGATAATATAATTGTAGAAGGAAATACTTGCAATAGAGGAAAGGTATTTGGGGAAAATGAATATGTTAATCCTAAAAGAATGTTGACAACTACAGTAAAAATAGATGGAAGTCATTTGAAAAGATTGCCAGTAATCAGTAACGATGAGATACCAAAAAGTAAAATATTTGAATGTGTCAATGAGTTGTACAAAATGACAGTTAAAGCACCAATAGATAGAGGGGATATTATAATAAAGGATATATGTAATACAAAAGTAGATATTGTAGCATCTAGAAGTATAGCAAAAATATCTTAACTTGGATACAATTATTTAGAAAATCAATAACTATAAAAATCATGATTCTTATTTTAGGATATGAATCATGATTTTTTATGTTTGATGCCTAAAAAATGTTATAATATAAAGGATATAAAATAAATAGAATAGGATTTTAATATACTTAGTGCTTAATCATAAATTAAATATATGTCAAAAAAGTAAAGATTATCATGTTTATAATCATAATTTAAAGTAGAATATAAATAAGATTTTAAAAATATAAGTTTACCAGTAATTTTTGCACAAAGTATAACTTCTTATGAATTAAAGGAAGAGGAGATGATGTAATGGAAGCTAATAGACCTAATTTCGTTTTTATTTTTCCAGATCAATGGAGAGGTGATTGTTTAGGAAAAGATGACAACCCTATTATAGAGACTCCTTACTTAGATGCTTTGGCATCTGAAGGAGTAATGTTCAATCATGCTTATGCAGCTGCACCTAGTTGTATTCCAGCTAGAGCATGTCTAGCAACAGGGCAGACTCCATCAACTTGTGGCAGACCAGGATATCGTGATGGTATCCCTTGGATATATGAACATACATTAATGAAGGAACTTCGTGATGGAGGTTATCATACAATGTGTGTAGGAAAAACACATTTTTATCCACAAAGGGTAAGATTAGGATTTGAGGAACTCAGATTGTATGACCCACAGGAAAAGTTAGGAAATGTTAAGAGTGATTATCATCGCTGGCTTGAAAGAGAAACCAATGGGAAAGTAAAAGACCCAGCAATAGAGTGGAATAATAATACATGGATGAGGTATAGTTGGGAAGCAGACGAATATCTTCATCCTACAAATTGGACTACTGACAATGCAATAGAAATGCTTGAAAACAGAGATCCTTATAGACCATTTTTTATACAAATAGGATACCACAGACCTCATTCACCATATGATCCACCAAAATATTATTATGATTTGTATAAAGACAAGGAATTACCACCGATTCCAGTGGGGGATTGGGCAAAAGAAGAAAATAGTAGAGAAATAGATGAAGTTGATTCTTTTAGAGGGGAATTACCTGCTCATCTATTAGATAGGATGCGAAGAGCGTATTACGGGTCAATTACACATATTGATGCCCAAATAGGACGTTTGATTTTCTGGTTAAAGAAAAATAGGTTATATGATAATACATACATAATCTTTTGTTCCGATCATGGAGATTTGATGGGTGACCATCTATCATTCAGAAAAGTAACTCCAATGGAAGGCTCTGCAAGGATTCCTTTTATAATAAGAACACCTGAAAGTAAGGTAACAGGAAAAAGGACACTCCCTGTTACCCATATGGACATTATGCCTACAATACTTGAAGCTGCTAAATTAAAAATACCTAAAGAGGTAGAAGGTATAAGTCTTTTATCAGCACTGGAAGGAAAAGATGAAAAAACTAGAACATTCATACATGGAGAACATAGTTTTGTTAGTAAGAATATGATTGAAGGATGGCAATTTGTTACTGATGGAAAAGAAAAATATATATGGGAAAGTTATTCAGGAAGAGAATATTTTTTCGATTTAGAAAACGACCCTAATGAAATGAAAAATATTATTCATGAAGAAAAGCAATATGATAAGATACAGTTATGGAAGAATCGTATGATTGATACATTGAAAGAACGTAAAGAAGATGGATTAGTAGAAGATGGGAAATTAGTGTCAGGTAGATATGCTCCAGAAGTAAGATGATATCTATGTAAATAAAAAAATATCCATAAATGAACATGAAAAAAGAAGGTAATATACCTTCTTTTTATTTCGTTCATTTATTATAGCTTAACTACATTCTCTGCTTGAGGTCCTCTAGCGCCTTCGACAACTTCGAATTCAACTTTTTGGCCTTCTTCTAGAGTTTTAAATCCATCACCTTGAATTGCAGAAAAATGTACAAATACATCATCTTCACCTTCAACACAAATGAATCCAAATCCTTTTTCGCTGTTAAACCATTTTACGATACCTGTTTTCATTAAAACATCCTCCGAAATAAAATTATTTGTAATTCTTTACTAATATAGACTATCATATACAGCGAGAAATGTCAAATTTTATTTTAAAAAGAATTAATATTTTTATTCAATAAACATAAAATTTTATGATTTTATTCTAATTTTCAGTGTAATTTTACCATGAAAACGTCATTTTATAGAAATATTTGGTTTTGTATGGTAATATTTACCTTAAATATACATAAATATTACCATACTGATTATAAGAACAAGAATAAATAACTTTTTTAAAATATATTTGGTATATTCTCATGTATTATAATGAACTTCTTAGGTAAGTAGTACCCATAAGATATTCATCAACTGATTTAGCGAGTTTTCGTCCTTCGGCTATTGCGTGAACAACTAGTGATTGACCACGTCTCATGTCACCAGCGGTAAAAACTCCTTCAATATTGGTCATGCAATTAGCAGCAGCTAATACATTACCACGTCCATCATATTCAATTCCAAGGTCATCCAACATACCTTTATGTTCAGGATGTAAGAATCCCATAGCAAAAAGTACCAAATCAGCATCAAGCTGAAATTCACTGCCTTCAACTTCTTTCATAGTCTTTCTACCGTTTTCATCAGTAGACCACTTAAGTTTTACACAATTGATTTTTGTTACTTTTCCGTCTTTGCCTTCAAAGGATTTAGTAGCAATGCTGTAATTCCTTATATCCTTACCGAACTTAGCCATTGCTTCTTTATGAGAAGTAGAAGTTCTAAGAATCATTGGATAAACTGGCCAAGGCTGTCCAGCGCTTCTTTCAGTAGGAGGAGCATCAAGTAATTCAAGCTGTATTACATCAGCTGCACCTTGTCTAATGGAAGTACCTACACAGTCAGAGCCTGTATCTCCACCACCTATAACAATTACTTTTTTATCCTTTGCAGTTATGGATTCATTAGCAGGAATATCTTTTCCTACATTCCTTTTATTAGCTTGTGGAAGGAATTCCATTGCAAAATGGATACCATCCAAATCTCTACCTGATATATCAAGGTTTCTAGGTGTTGTTGAACCACCTGTCAAGCATATTATATCATACTTGTTTTTAAGGTCTTCTACGCTGACATCTTTACCTACATTTGTATTAGTCTTAAAATCAACACCTTCTTCTTCCATTTGATTAACTCTACGATCTATATAGAGTTGTGGAAGCTTGTAATCAGGTATACCATATCTTAGGCAACCCCCAATTGCATCTGCACGTTCATAAACAGTAACTGTATGACCTACTCTTGCTAATTGTTGAGCGGCAGCCAGTCCAGATGGACCAGAACCTACAACAGCTATTTTTTTGCCAGTATATACGGCAGGTGGTTGAGGCTTTACTATACCTTTTTCCCAACCTTTTTCTATAATTGCAAGTTCTATCTGTTTACATGTGATAGGGTTTCTATTAATACCAAGTACACATCCTGATTCACATAGAGCAGGACATATTTTACCAGTAAACTCTGGGAAGTTATTAGTAGTATGAAGAACTTCTAAAGCTTTATCCCACTGATTATTATAAACTAAGTCATTGTAGTCAGGGATGATATTACCAAGAGGGCAGTTATAGCTGCAAAACGGTACTCCACAATCCATACATCTAGAAGCTTGCACTTTAATCTCTTCATCTTCTAGTGGAACGTAAATATCATCAAAATTGTTAATTCTGTCTAACTCTGGTTTGTAATTTCCTAATTTTCTTTCGAACTCTTTGAAACCTGTTGCTTTACCCATTATCTGCACCCCCTGAATTCAAGGTTTTTTTCTAATAATATTTCTTTGTACGCTGGAGATATAACTCTAATAAACTTATCTTTGTATTGTTCAAAATTATTAATAATTGTTTTTGCTTTTTTACTATCAGTATATTTGATATGATTCTCTAATAATTTTTTGATTCTAGTTATGTCTTCGTCTTGGATAGTTTCTGTAATAACTAATTGGTAGTTACATCTATTCTTTTCAAAATCTCCAACTTCATCAAGAACATATGCAATACCTCCACTCATACCAGCACCAAAATTTCTACCAGTTGAACCAAGAATCAGAGCAATACCACCTGTCATGTATTCACAACCGTGATCTCCAACACCTTCAACTACTGCTGTAGCACCAGAGTTTCTAACTGCAAAACGTTCTCCTGCAATACCATTAATATATACTTCACCATCTGTTGCTCCGTATAATAACGTATTACCTACTATGATATTTTCTCCTGCATCAAAGGTAGCGTTCTTATCAGGATATACTATGATCTTTCCGCCGGATAAGCCTTTACCTAAGTAATCATTAGCATCACCTTCAAGTTCTAATGTCATACCAGAAGTAGCGAATCCACCAAAAGTCTGACCAGCAGAACCATTGAATTTGTAATGTATTGTATCATCAGTTAAACCGTTATCACCATATTTTTTGGCTACTTTACCTGCTAACATAGTTCCTACAGTTCTATGGATGTTTTTAACAGGATATTCTTTATATACTTTGTTCTTTGAATCAATTGCTTCAGCTGCATCAGATATTAGAGTTCTATCAAAGATATCTTCCAAACCATGTTCTTGCTCTTTAACACACTTTGGCTGTATTCTTGATGGAAGTTCTGGTCTATATAAAATAGAATCAAAATCAATAGCTTTTGCTTTCCAATGCATCTTGGATTTGTTTGGTTTTAACATATCTACACGGCCAACCATTTCATCAATTGTTCTAAAGCCCATTTCTGCCATATATTCTCTAAGTTCAGTGGCTAAGAAGGTAAAGAAATTGATTAGATGTTCTGGTTTACCTTTAAAATGTTTACGTAACTCAGGGTCTTGTGTCGCAACTCCTACAGGACATGTATTCTTTTGGCATTTTCTCATCATTATACATCCACTAACGACTAATGCCGCTGTTGCAAAACCAAATTCCTCTGCTCCAAGTAATGCGGCGATTGCAACATCTCTACCAGTCTTTAACTGACCGTCTGTCTGAACAACAATACGACTACGAAGGTCGTTCATAAGTAATGTTTGTTGAGTCTCAGCTAATCCAAGTTCCCAAGGAAGACCAGCGTATTTGATAGAACTTGCTGGTGAAGCACCTGTACCTCCGTCATGACCTGATACAAGAACTACATCTGCATGTGCCTTAGCTACACCTGCTGCTACTGTTCCTACACCAACCTCTGAAACAAGCTTAACATTGATTCTTGCATCTTCATTAATGTTTTTGAGGTCGTAAATAAGTTGAGCAAGGTCCTCTATAGAATAGATGTCATGATGAGGTGGTGGAGAAATAAGGTCAATTCCAGGTGTTGAGTGACGTACCTTAGCTATAGCTTCAGTTACTTTATGTCCTGGTAGATGACCACCTTCACCTGGTTTTGCTCCTTGAGCCATTTTTATCTGTATTTCTTCTGCATTAACAAGATACTCAGCAGTTACACCAAAACGTCCAGAAGCTACCTGCTTGATAGCACTATTTCTTGAACTGCCATCTTTATCTTTTACGAATCTAGCTGGGTCTTCTCCACCTTCTCCAGAGTTTGATTTACCACCTAATTTATTCATAGCTAATGCAAGTGTTTCATGGACTTCTTTGCTTAGTGAACCAAATGACATAGCCCCTGTTGCAAAACGTTTGACTATATTTTCTATAGGCTCAACTTCACTTAGAGGGATAGCACCCATAGTAGAAAAATCTAACATACTACGTATTGTACATAGTTTTTCACTTTGGTCATTAATAAGCCCTGCATATTCTTTGTATAAATCGTAGTTACCAGTTCTACAAGACTGTTGTAATTTACTAATAGTATCTGGATTGAATAAATGTGCTTCAGATTCTTTTCTCCAATGTAAATTACCACCTTCTAATAGGTTCTGATAAGGATTTCTAAGTGAATTAAAAGCTACACTATGGCGCATAATTACTTCTTTTGCAATAATATCAATACCGATACCTTGGATTCTTGAAGGTGTTCCAGGGAAGTATTTGTTTATAATGTCACTGTTAATACCTACAGCTTCAAAAATCTGTGCTCCATGATAACTTTGAAGTGTTCCAATTCCCATTTTTGATAATATCTTCAATAAACCATTTCCTATAGCTTTTTTATATCTTGAGTAAGCTTCTTCGTAGGATATATCTTCTGTAACATATAGTTTGTTTTCAACAAGATGCATAATAGTATCAAGAGCAACATAAGGATTGACAGCAGTTGCACCATAACCTATTAACAATGCCATATGCATAACATCTCTAGCGTCACCAGTCTCTACGATGATATCTACTTTAGTTCTTAATTTTTGTTTTATCAAGTGGTGATGAACACTTGAAGTAGCTAACAAACTAGGTATAGGCGCATTATATTTATCAATGTTGCGGTCACTTAAAATGATTACATTGTATCCTTCATTAATGTTGCTTATAACTCGTTCATTAAGAGAATCAAGAGCTTCTTCTAGACCTTCACCTTCTTTTGAAACGGGGAAGATAATTGGAATTTTGACTGCTCTAAAATCTTTATGGTGAATATGACGTATTTTTTCAAAACTAGCGTTATCAAGTATAGGTGAATCTAATTCAATGAAGTTAATATTTTTCTTTTCATTTAATTCACCTAGAATATTACCCTTGTAACCAATGAATTGTTTTAGGGACATAACTAATTTTTCACGTATAGGGTCAATAGGTGGATTGGTTACTTGCGCAAATAATTGTTTAAAGTAATTGCTTAGCAACTGAGGTTTTTCTGATAACACAGCAAGTGGTGCATCATTACCCATTGAGCTGATAGCTTCCTTACCTAATTCAACCATAGGGGCAATAATTCTTTTTAGTTCTTCTTCAGTATAACCGAAAACTTTTTGTATTCTTATAATTCTATCTTGACTAAGTACTGCTGGGTCATGAGGATAAGGTAAATCTTCTAAAGTTAATTTATTCTTATCCACCCATTTTTTATATGGTTTTTCAGATGATAATTCTTTTTTGATTTCTTCATCTGAGATAATTCTTCCTTCATTAGTATCTATTAAAAACATCTTACCAGGTTCTAGTCTTCCTTTTTTGATTATGTTTTCTGATTCAAATGGTAAAACTCCTGTTTCAGATGCCATTACAACCAAATCATCATCAGTTACTAAATATCTTGCTGGACGAAGTCCGTTACGGTCAAGTGTAGCACCGATCTCGATACCATCTGTAAACGCAATACCAGCAGGACCATCCCAAGGTTCCATAAGTTTTGCATGATATTCATAGTAAGCTTTCTTATCTTCATCCATAGTAGTATGTTCTTGCCATGCTTCTGGTATCAGCATAGATATGGCATGTGATAAAGATTTGCCGCTGGCTACTAGGAGTTCCAGTGCATTATCTAAATTCATGGAATCTGATCCATCAGGTGTTATTATTGGGAAAAGTTTTTTGATATCTTCTCCTAGAATATCTGATTTGAGGATACCTTCTCTAGCATTCATCCAATTTACATTACCTCTAAGAGTATTAATCTCACCGTTATGAGCTAAGAAACGGAATGGTTGGGCTCTATCCCATGATGGAAAGGTATTAGTACTATATCTTTGGTGAACTAAAGCAATAGCACTAACCATTGAAGGATCTTGTAGATCAGGGTAGAATTCAGGTATTTGTCTAGCAAGCAACTGTCCTTTATATATCATTGTCTTACTTGAAAGGCTGCAAATGTAAAAAGCTTCAGTATAAGTATGAGATGCTTTTCTTATAGCTTTTTCAACTAGCTTTCTAACAATATATAATTTGGTTTCAAATTCTGTTGTAGAAAGATCACCTCTTTTAATAAAAATCTGGTGTACTACAGGAATTGTTCCTCTTGCAGTCAAACCACAGGCTCTTTCATTAACAGGGACATGTCTCCATCCAATTAACTCAAGGTTTTCATTGGCAAGGTATTTTTCAAATACACCTTCACAGAAATATCTAGCGTTAGGTTCTTGAGGTAGGAAAATCATTCCAACACCGTAATCACCTTCATCAGGTAAAGTGAAATCTAATGCAGCCATTTCTTTTTTTAAGAATTCATGAGGGATTTGGATTAAGATACCTGCACCATCACCAGAATCAGGGTCAGAACCTACTGCTCCACGATGAGTTAGATTAACTAATACATCCAGTCCTTGCTCTATAATTGTATGGGATTTATTACCTTTCATATGAGCTACAAATCCAACACCACAGTTATCTTTTTCGAATTGTGGATCGTATAGACCTTGTTTCTCAGGTAATCCATAAGATTTATTCATATCGTTGCCTCCTTGATTATGTATTTACAGAGTGTTGAAGATAGTATAACATAAATTATTAGACAATTCAATACAATGAAGGGAAAAATATAAACACATTCATAAATGGGTTCCGTTTATTTTAACTAAAATGTGATGCTTGATATAATTTACCCTTGTTTTTATTTATAATAACACAGTTTTTTTGGGTTTTACATATAAAAAGATTACCAGATGAGATATGAAATGTGAATTATATTGCTAAAATGGCATCATCATAAAATATAAAATTGTAATAACAATAAAAAATTGGTATAAACAAGCCTAAAATAATATATATATTATACAAGATTAAGTTAGTAATTATAAACTATTAACAAATAACTTCGCAGGTAACTTAATTAAATAGTATAAAATTAGAATCTGTGATAAAATATACTGTGGAGTATATATTTTACTAATGAAACAATATATGGGGGTTATTAAATGAAATATAGTAAGATTTTAGGTGCGACTTTATTACTAATTATTATGTTATGTGCATGTACGTCGACTAAGGATACAATAGAAGATAATACAATACGTAATAATAATCAGGTTGAAAACAACACAGATAATGATTCTGCTACTCCTAAAGAAAATAATGAAGAGAAAAATAATGAACCACCAGTTACTATTAAAAGCGATATGATTGTTACAAGAGCTGTTGCAGCAAAAATGATATCACTTGCAAATTTTGACAAAAGAACTATTGAAATCAGTGATCGAGAAATAGAATTTGAAGATACCACACCAGAAAATTGGTTTGACAAATATATTAATATGGTAGTAATTAATAAATGGATGTTAGGTGGTAGTAAGACTTTTAATCCACTGAGACCTCTAACTATTAGTGAATTACTAACTATTAGTGAAAGATTAGGTATTAATTTAGATAACTTACAGATAGAGCTTGCAAATAAGGACGAAGCAGTAAATTATAAAGATTTTATGACCTTTTTTGAAGTGCTATGTGATAAGAATAAAGATGAAGATGGAATAACAACCAAGAAATTGACTGTATTCGCAACACCAGCCAATAGCGCTAGTTTGAATTCTTGGCAAATGGCTACTAATTATGGCATGTATACTTTTGAAGGTCTGACTCTTGACCGATATTTGGATAAAGAAATTGAAGTAATAATTAGGGACAGAGAAATTGTCGCTGTTAAGAGAGTTATAAATGAAGCACCAAAACTTACAAATGCGTATATTGAAAAGATTGATGGAAATATTGCGACTGTATTTATGGGAGGAATTAGTAGAGAACTAACTATAAACCATGATAGATACAAGCAGAAGAAGGATGTAATAGGAGATATAATTATTGATAATGGACATATTACTGGTATTCTTTTAAAAGAGCAAAAAGTCCCAGGTAAAGTTTTGTTAATGAGCAGTGAAAAAGTAAACTTAGATGAATTGGGCACATATTTTCTAACAGATGATGCTAAAATCTATTCAACAGTAAATGGCATTCGTTGGAAAAGCATTAATAATATCATTGTTGGATATGATTCTACTGATTTCGTTGTTGATGATAATGGATTGGTATGTGCAGCAATTATTAGGGATAAGGTGGATATTAATGATATAAGAGTGCTAATAAGTACCGATAAATTCAGGAGTAAATATCATAAGAATGTATCAATAACAGCAACAACCGATTATATAATAGAATATGGAGATAATAAAAAACAAAGTAAAGCAGGAGAGATTATAAGTATTAATGATAATTATTTTAAATCTAGTGATAGGATATATGTTAAGGCATTAGATGATGGTAAGATAACAATTAATAGTATTAAGAGAGGAAATGATTTCAATCCTTCTTATAGGGGAATAATAGAGATTGCAAAAGAAAAAGAAGGTTATTTGATTGTGAATGAGGTTCCTGTTGAAGAGTATCTATATGCAGTTGTTCCTAGTGAAATGCCAACTTCATATGGTATAGAGGCGTCTAAAACTCAAGCTGTCTGCGCTAGGAGTTATGCGTATACTCAGTTTTATTCCAACAGCTATTGTAAATATGGTGCTCATGTTATTGATAGTGTCAGCTCGCAAGTCTATAACAATGCACCTGAAAATGAAACTTCCATAAAAGCTGTAAATGAAACCAGTAAAATGGGATTAACATTTAATGGTAATGTGGTTTCTGCTAATTTCTTCTCAACTTCATGTGGTTTTACAGCAAGTTCAGGAGAAGTATGGCCACATTATAGTAATAGGCAATTTCCAACAACCTCTCCTAAGTATCTTAGAGCTAAGCCGCAATTTGATGGTGAAACCAAATATGATAATCTAGAAGACGAAGAGCTTTTTAGAGAGTTTATATTAGATGATAAGGTTGATAGTTATGATAAGAAGTTTGCCTATTATAGATGGTCAGTTGAATTAACAAAAGAGCATATTGAAGCCTGTATTAACAGTACTATCGGTAACCAATATAAGAAGCAGCCAAAACTTATTAAGACTCTTGATGAGAATAAAATATTCAGAAGCAGACCTGTTGATAGCATTGGAACTCTAAAAGATATAGGTATATATAAAAGAGGTAAAGGCGGTAACATTACAGAAATGATTATTGAAGGTTCTGAGGGTATTGTTAAGGTATCAACAGAATATAATATCAGATTATTGGTTTCGCCAATTAGTTATATAGAAGGTAAAGAAACAGTTCCGGTAATATTGCAGAACAAAAGTGAAAAAATAGTTGATAAGTTGATGCCTAGTGCTTTTTATATAATGGATAAAGAGTATGATAAGGATGGTAATCTAGTTAAGATTCTATTCAGAGGGGGCGGCTACGGTCACGGTGTTGGAATGAGTCAAAATGGTGTAAAAGGTATGGTTGATAAAGGATATGATTTTAATAAAATACTGAATCACTATTATGAGGGAACCCAGGTTAAAGAGATTTATTAATTAATTCAAGTATGTGTTTTAAATAAAATATTTCCTTTTATAGAATTTAAATAATATGATATAATAACGTAATATATAAAATATCTAACTTACAAGTAGGTGACATAAATGAACAAAAAGACGTTAGCTATAATTGTGATAGTAATGGGGCTTTTAATTACGACCTTTCTTGCTAGATATAATGATAAAAATATGGAACAAAATACACAAGTAAAGAATGATAATAATAATTTGATCGGAACTAATTTTGAGAATCTAGATTTACCTGAGAATTATGATATTAGACAGTTTGAGGGTATTACTCTTAATTTTATTGTTGAAAATAATCTATATGCTAATGTTATTTTGCATGAAAGTGAAGAATTCCAAGATATAACTGGAATCAATATAAAAGTAAAAGCTGTAGATTTTGATACTCTAATTCAAAAGGTAAATCTGGATTTTATTGCAAAAGATGGTAAATACCAGCTCATATATGTTGATCCATATCAAACTCTTAACAGATTTTATGATTATTTAGAGGTTCTTAATTCATATAATACCAATCCTGATTATCCCCATATAATTGGTTATACAGATGATTTTTTTGAATATCAGACCAGGGTTATTTCTTATTTTGAGGAAGATACCCATTTATATACTGTGCCGTTTGACAGTACTACTATGATTTTATATTATAGAAAAGATATATTTGATGCTTATAGAGATAGGTTTATAGAAGAAAAAGGGTATGATCCTACTCCTGGAACTAAAGGTTTTACTTGGGAAAAATATATTGAAGTATCTAGGTGGATTGATGAGAATGTACCAGATGAAGAAATAAAGTATGGCAGTGGTCATATGGCTCAAAAACATAATTCAATTTTTTGTGACTTTTCCAACGTATTGGCTTCTTATGGGGGAGATTATTTCTTTGATGAAAACATTAATACTCTTGGTTTGAAATCATTCAAAAATATTAATGTAAAAGATAAAGAATTCTTAAAAGCTCTTGATGTCTACAAACAGATTCTAAAGGCAGCTGCACCAGAGAGTGTTGAATGGAATTGGACAGATTCAGCTAATGCATTTAGAAATGGCGAAATAGCAATGATGCCTAATTGGGATGAGAATTATACTTATATGGAAGATGAATTGCACTCAAAAGTTGCAGGAAAAGTGGGTTATTCCATATTGCCTAATGGAGATGAAAGAAGTGCAAACATTTTTGGCGGTTCAGGAATAGGAATTAACAAATACGCTTCGGATATAGAAAAACAAGCTTCGTGGTTATTCATTACTTGGGCTACTTCCAAGGACATGCAGTTAAAAGTACTTGAACATCCTGAAGGCGGCAGTCTTCCAACAAGAAAATCAGCATATGATATTAACACAGAAACTGTGGATATACAATTTGAAGATAATTTTATAAAGCACAAAAGTGCTGTATTGGATGCATGGAAACCAGAGAATCTATATCTAAGACCTAAGATATCTAATTTCTATGATGTGGAACAGATAATAATTAGTAACCTTCATGATATGATAAAATATGATCTGGATTCAAAAGAAGTAAGTGATAGAATATATGAAGAACTAAGACAGATTAGATTACAAGAATGAATGACACAGGAGAGATATAAATGAAAAGAATAAAAATCTATCATGCTTTGCGTGTCAAACTTGGTATAATAGCTATAGTTTTAATTGCACTTCCTGTGATAGCTATATCTATCACCTATTCAAGAACTGTCAAAGAAATCATAAAAAATAAATATACTGATACAGCTATACAATCTGTTTTTGAAACAGGAGATAAGATAGACTTTATCTTGCAGGATATTGAGGAATTCTCTACGGTCATAATATCCAATACCAATTTACTTGACATGCTCAAGAATGAATCGGAATATGGATATGATGATTTTAAGAATACATTAAGAGGTTTTATTACTTCAAGAGATGATATTGAAGTTATTGACTTGGTTATGCAAGGAAGAAAATATTCTATTGGAGCTACAAAAATAACAAGCGCATATTCTATTCAAAAAACACTCATGGATTCTTCTGGACAACCAGTATGGCTTCCCACCAAGAAAGAGAATATAGAAATACTATCAGGTATTTTTGATAAATATTATTTTACATTAGCCCGTAGAATCATTGATTTTAATACACTGGACGATTATGGTTATCTGATGATTAATATGGAGGAAGTCATTTTAGAACAAGCTTACAAGAGTTTAATAGATGATGAAAACGTAGAACTATTCATATGTGATAAGAATGGAGTAATAATCAGTCATCCAGATAAAAGTAAAATAGGTACTACAATCAGATATAAACGCTATGCTAATGAGGTTCTGACCAGTAAAGATAATAACAGTTATGTTCAGTACAAGGATAAAATAGATAAAGTAGCAATCTATTCCACCATTGATAGTAATGGTTGGAAGATAATTAAAACGATTTCTACTGGTTATTTATATGAAGAGATTAACAACATACAAAAATATTTTCTGTTAGGAGGATTTTTGTATGGTATCGTTATAATTCTATTCATGATTTTCTTTTCAATAAGATATACGGAACCTATGATGAAAATGAAAAAAGTCATTAATAAAGTTGAACAAGGTGATTTGACAGTTAGGACAGAAGTTCATTCCAATGATGAAATAGGACAGCTTGGGGATAGTCTTAATAATATGATTTCTGAGATGGAAGTACTTATAGACAAATTGGTAAAAGAAGAGCAAGCGAAAAAAGAAGTGGAGTTGGAAGCTCTTCATGCCCAGATTAATCCTCATTTTTTATACAATACATTGAATACTATTAAATGGATGGCTAAGATTCAAGGTAATAAAAGTGTCAGTAGGGCTATAACTGCCTTGATAAAATTATTAAGGATAAGTACTAATCTGGGCAGGGATAAAATAACACTTGAAGAAGAAATAGATTATGTAAAGAACTATATTGTCATTCAGAAGTTAAGGTTCAACGAAGCAATTAATCTAACTTATAATATTGACAGTAATTGTTTGGGACTAACCGTACCAAAGTTATTCTTGCAGCCAATTGTTGAAAACTCAATTATATATGGTATTGGTGATGAAAACAACGAATTGAATATTGAAATAAAAGCTTTTACCAGAGGAGAAGACTTGATTATTGAAATAACAGATGATGGACCAGGTATTGAGGATGCAATATTAGAAAAAATATTTAAATCCCAAACAGATAAAAATAAATTCAGTAAAGTTGGGTTAAATAATGTTAATCAAAGGATTAAATTATATTGTGGCAGTGATTATGGTTTGCAGATTGAAACAAAAGTAGGAACAGGAACATTGGTTAGGGTTAGACTTAATGTAAAGGGTATAAAATCTTCTTAAGGAAATATTGTAGATTAAGCGGGGTGTTTTATAATGTATAAAGTACTTATTATTGATGATGAAGTACTAGTAAGAGTTGGTTTAAAAACAACAATCAATTGGGAAAACATCGGTTTTACAGTTGTAGCTGAAGCTTCTAATGGAGAGCAGGGTTATGAACAGTATAAAAAACATATGCCAGATGTTATTATTACTGATATAAGAATGCCGAAAAAAGATGGACTTTGGTTAGTGGAAGAAGTAAGAAAAGAAAATGCAGATGTGAAGATATTAGTTCTAACATGTTACGATGAATTTTCATATGCGAGAAAAGCTCTAAAAGTAGGCGCTGATGACTATATACTCAAGTCAGAAGTTGAAGATGAAGAACTTATAAGCATCATGAGTAAAATCAAGAATAAAATAGAAGTACAGAATAAAAAGATAAACATGACCAAGTTAAAAAAAATACAAGTGATATGAAAAGAGCCCTTTTCAATGATATGATTAAACTTGATTTTGCAATAGATAATAAACTTATCCAACGCTGTAAAAATCTAGAGTTTTCATATAATGATACTAGATTTTCATTTGTGAATATAGTGATAGAGAAATATCAAAGTAAAAATCATGAAGACAAAGAAAGGTTCAGACAAATCAAGCAAGCAGTAATTAATATTTTTCATGAACAGTTAAATGAAAAAAATATTGAGTTCCTTTTTATCAGCTATAAGAAGAAATATAATTATCTTTTGTCTTCACCAAAATTAAGTATATCAGAATTGAAACGTATATTTTTATCTGTCAGTAATGCAGCTAAACAGTACTTTGATGTTTCAGTTAATATTATATATACCAATCCAATAAAAGAAAGTATTGGACTTGGAAGTTCCTATAAGGAATTCATTAAAAAAACCCAGATTTCCTTTTATGGGGATGAACATATACTTTCTATTGTAAATACCAATAATATAGAATTCAATGATGTCAACGTTTTTGATCTTAGGAAATCATATAATAAACAGGTTATTGAACTGATAGGTCAAGAGAGTATAGAAAAAACCAGTAGTTTAATTAGTGATATTAGTAATTATTTTAGAGATAATGATATCAATCCTAAGATAGCGAAAATATTTTACTCTAATTTAATAGGAGATATTTTTAATTCTTATGGTCAATTATACGAAGATAATACAAATATTAGTAATCTTGAATATTATCATTATCAAATTATCAATTCAGATATTCAAAAGGAAGTTATACAATTACTAGAAGATTTTATAACTGAAGTAGTGGGTGTACTAAAAAATTTAACTCATGACCATTCCAAGTTACTGGTTAATAGAGCTATTAATTATATAGAAAACAATTATCAGCAAAAGATTTCTCTAGAAGATGTAGCTAACAACCTGAACTTATCTAAACACTATTTATGTAATATATTCAAGAAAGAAGTAGGCAAAACTATGTCTCTATATATTAATAACCTAAGAATAGAGCAAGCTAAGAAAATGCTATTGAAACCCGATAACAAAATAAAAGAGATATTCGAAAAAGTCGGTTTCTCTAATCAGCAATATTTTAGTAAAGTATTCAAAAAAATAACAGGTATGACTGTAATGGAATATAGGGATAGTAAAAATATATAAATAATTCATTTAAGTCTTCTCATTAGAGGGGGCTATTTTTTTGCATTTTTTTAATTAGTAGTTAATATAGTGCAAAAAAATATTAACTAAGTATAAAAGATTGGTTTTACAAAAGCGTCTATTTTATTTGAGTAAAATTGTATAAAACAATAATAAAATAGACCATTTATTTGGTGGTAATTTTAATATATCATTATATTCACAAAGCGAAGATGTTAAATTGCACAAAACCATTGGAAGGAGATGAAAAGGCTATGAATCAAGATATCAAATTGAGAGTTTCCAATATTGAGAAATCATTTCCAGGTGTCAAAGCATTGGATAAAATTAATTTTACCGTAAAAAAAGGTACAGTCCATGTTATTTGTGGTGAAAATGGTGCGGGTAAGTCTACTCTTATGAAAGTCATAAATGGAATTTATAAACCAGATTCGGGGCAAGTATTAATTGATGAAAAAGCTGTTGATATAAAAAATCCAATTCAAGCTAGAAGTCTTGGTATTTCTATGATATTTCAAGAACTGAATTATATACCTGAAATGACAATAGAAGAAAGCTTATTTGTTGGTAATTGGCCTAAGGATAAATTAGGGAAGGTTGACTGGGGTGAAATAAGAAAAAGAACTAATAATTTATTGAGAAAAGAGAATCTTGCTTACTCTCCTCAAACTAGATTAAAAGACCTGACAGTATCAGATGTTCAGATGTTAGAGATACTAAAAGCTATTTCCTACAATTCAGATATCATTATCATGGACGAACCGACTTCCGCAATAACACAAAAAGAAGTTGAAGTATTGTTTAGCAAGATAAATGAATTAAGAGATCGTGGTGCTTGTATAATATATATTTCTCATAAGATGGATGAAATATTTAGAATAGCAGATGAAATAACAGTATTCAGGGATGGAGCAGTAGTAGATTCAAGATCAAAAGATGATTATGATATGGAAACTGTAATAGCTCAGATGGTTGGTAGAAAGTTAACCAATGACTATCCAAAAGAAAAAATAGCATTAGGAGAAAATGTCCTTGAGGTTAAGAATCTGACTTCTACTAGAAACTTTAGAGATATAAGCTTTAATGTACGTGAAGGAGAAATTGTAGGTTTTGCAGGACTTATGGGTGCTGGCAGGTCAGAAGTCATGAGAGCACTTTTTGGCTTGGATAGTTATGAATCAGGTGAAATCCTCATAAAAAACCAAAGGGTTAAAATTAAAAACGTTAAAAACAGTATCGACAAAAGAATGGTTATGCTTTCAGAGGATAGAAGAAGATTCGGTATTATACCAGTTAGAAGTGTAAAAGAAAATACTTCCCTTGCAAGCCTTAAGAAATTCATCAACAAAGGTAGATTGCATAAAAAGGCAGAGAATAAAACGGTGCAAGAGTATTGTAAAAACATGAATGTTAAAACTCCTACTTTTGAAACAACTATAGAATCATTAAGTGGTGGTAATCAGCAAAAAGTTGTATTGGCTAAATGGATGGTAACAGATCCAGATATCCTAATCTTAGATGAACCAACAAGGGGAATTGATGTTGGTGCAAAATATGAGATTTATAAATTAATGACACAATTGGCACAAGAGAAAAAGGCTCTAATCATGGTTTCGTCAGAGCTTCCTGAACTCATTGGTATGTGTGACAGAATCTATGTCATGGCAAAAGGAGAGATAACTGGAGAGCTAACTAGAGAACAGTTCACCCAAGAAAACATAATGAAGTTAGCTACAAAAACCAAATAGTAAATGGAGGAGAACAAAATGAAAACAAATAACACATGGTCGTCTATTAAAAGTAAATATAGTATATTTTTGGTACTCATAGTCTTATTTCTAATATGCTGTATTGCTAATAAGAATTTTGCAACAATAGATAACCTGACTAATATATCAAGACAAATTTCCGTTGCAACCATATTAGGTTTTGGACAAACCATACTAATCATATCTGGTATGTTGGATTTATCATCCGCTTCGGTACTTGCTCTTGCTGGAGTATTTTCGGTTTCGGCTTATACGTCAACAGGCAGTTTATTGATAGCTTTCATAGTTGCTATAGTAGCAGGGGTTTTTTGTAACATGATTAACGGAGTAATGATTACTAAATTCAAAGCACCACCTTTTATTGCAACTCTTGCAATGATGACAATGGCTCGTGGTGCGGCACTTCTATATACTAATGGGCAAAACATATATCAAATAGGAGATTATATAAAATTCGGTCAAGGTTCAATCATGGGGATACCTACACCATTAATTTTCTTAGTAATTATCCTTATACTTACTTGGTATCTGTTGAATCATACGGTGTTTGGACGTTCTACCTATGCAATTGGTGGTAATGAAGAAGCTGCTAATGCTTCAGGTATCAATGTAAATAAAATCAAGATGAAAGCCTTTATTATAAATGGTATTTTTGTAGGTATTGCTGGTGTGTTATTCATGTCTCGTGTAAACGGTGGTATGCCTAATGGTGCTGTAGGTTATGAATTTAAAGCTCTTACAGCGGCAGTAATTGGTGGAACAAGTTTTACAGGTGGTATAGGAACAGCAGCAGGTACCTTAGCCGGTGCATTCATAGTCGGTTTCTTAGATAACATTATGGTATTGACAGGGGTCAACTCTTATCTACAACAAATAGTACGTGGTGCAATTATAGCTCTTGCGGTTATCTATGATATATGGGCTAAAACAAAAAGAACTAAAAGTAAGCTTGGCAGTATTGAAGAAAAAAAATAAAATTGAATCTTATATGAGTATTGTTCTGATGAACAATAAAAATGGACTCATATTTAGATAAAAGAATAGTCTATTAACCTATTCATAAAATTTAAGGAGGAAATTGAAATGAAAAAGATTTTGGTAGTCACATTAATTTTGACAATGGTTACTTTAATGTTTGCAGGTTGCCAGTCTTCTGACAAAGAAACAAAATCAGGGGACAATACTGGGGTGTCAAATGAAAAAACAAATGATGAAGAAAAGCCTTTTAGAGTTGCATATATAGCAAGAGCTCAAGCGGATTCTTTTGCCGCATGGCTTGCCAATGCAGTTATGGAAGAAGCTGATAAATATGACAATATCAAAGTGGATGTATTTGATGGACAAGCTTCTGATGATACTGAAAACTCATTGATTGAAAATGCTATAACCAATAAATATGATGCAGTTATCATTCAGCCAAACAATGGTGAAGCTCAAAGACCTTACGCTGAAAAAGCTGTAAAAGCAGGTATCATAACAATTACTACCAATGCACGTATTGATGGAATTGAAGGAGCATCCTCAGTAGATGCTGACCCATACTTACAAGCTGCAGTAAATGCACAAGCTGCAATAGATCAAATTCCAGAAAATGCTAATGTAGTAGTATTAAAAGGACCTCCAGGAAACTTCCATGCAGATAAGAGATATGAAAGCTGGCAGAAAGAGTTTTTTGAAAAACGTCCAGATGTAAAAGTAGTTGGTGAAGAAATAGCTAACTGGAATAAAGATGAAGCAATGAATTATATGGAAACTTGGGTTCAAGCTAATGATAAAATTGACGCAATAATTGCCATGAACGATAACATGGCTGCTGGAGCAATAGAAGTAATAAAAGACAATCCAAAATACAAAGACATCTTAGCATATGGTGTTGATGGAACTGCTGAGGCAGCATTATTGATAAAAGATGGACTAATGACTTCAACATGTCTACAAAGTGCTTATGATTTAGCAGAATCTCTATTAGATACTGCAAATAAACTATTGACTGGTGAAGAAAAACAAATTGATATTGATATCGATTGTCCATTGATTAATAGTGAAAATGTTGATGACACAATTGAAATGCACAAAAAAGCAGGAGCATTATAAAAAGTATTCATAAGTAGATTGATTGGTACGTGACTTGGTGCACGTACCAATTTCAAAATAAGGAGGTTAATTATAATGAAAAACAAAGCAGTATATATGCAAGGAACAAACAATATGGTATTTAAAGATGTAGCTGTACCTGAATTATCACCAAAAGATGTTTTGATTAAGATAGACACAGTAGGTATTTGCGGTTCAGATGTACATTATTATCAACATGGTAAAATAGGTGACTTTGTTGTTAATGGAGATTTCATATTAGGACATGAATGTGCTGGAGAAGTAGTACAAATTGGAACTGAAGTTGAAAATCTAGTAGTAGGTGATAGAGTTTGTCTAGAACCTGGTAAGACTTGTGGCAAATGTGAATTCTGTAAAGAAGGAAAATATAATTTATGCCCAGACGTAGAGTTTTTTGCTACACCTCCATATCATGGAGTTCTTCAAAATTATGTTAAACATCCAGAGGATATGTGTTTTAAATTACCTGATAATGTAAGCAATATGGAAGGTGCTTTAGTTGAACCACTAGCCGTTGGATTACATGCAGCAAGTATTGGCGATGTAAAACTTGGAGATACTGTTGTTATTTTTGGAACAGGATGTATTGGTCTTGTAACCCTTTTATCATGTAAAGCAAGAGGAGCTTCCAATATCATAGTTGTAGATGTATTAGAAAATAGATTGAAAATGGCTGAAAAACTTGGTGCAACTTCAGTTATTAATGCAAAAGAGACTGATGTAATTAAGGAAATAGAATCATTAACTGATGGAAAAGGGGCTAATGTTGTAATAGATACAGCAGGAGCTGAAATCACTGTGAAACAAACTGTAGATGTAGTAAAACGTGGCGGCATCATTGTTTTAGTAGGTATGACTCCTAAAGATGAGGTAAGTTTTAACTTTATGAAACTCATGGGTAAAGAAGGAGAAGTCAGAACTATTTTCCGCTATAGAAACCTCTATCCTGTGGCAATTAACGCAATTGCAAGCGGGTCAATTAATGTTAAGCAAATAGTAAGTCATGAATATGATTTTGAACATACAAAAGAAGCTTTTGACTTTGTTGTGAATAATGCCAGTGAGGTTGTTAAAGCCGTAATTAAAATTGATTAATCAACAGGAGAAAGAAGGGTAGAAATGTATTTTATAGGTATTGATATAGGAACTACATCTGTAAAAATAATTGCAACAGATGAAAATGGAAGTGTAATAAAAACTATAAGCAGAGAATATCCTATCTATTTTCCTAAGCCACTATGGTCAGAGCAGAATCCAAAGGAATGGTGGGAACAATCAAAATTTGGGTTAATAGAATTATTGGATGGATTAGATAAAAACCAGGTAAAAGCCATTAGTTTCAGTGGACAGATGCACGGATTAGTTACACTTGATGAGAATGATGACGTAATAAGACCTGCAATACTATGGAATGATCAAAGAACCGATGAAGAATGCCAGTATCTTAACGAAGAAATAGGTCAAACCATAATATCCAAGTGGACAGGTAATCTAGCACTTACTGGATTTACAGCACCTAAACTCCTATGGCTAAGAAAAAATGAACCAGAGAATTTCAATAAAATAAAAAAAATAATGCTGCCAAAAGATTACTTAGCATATAAGATGTCAGGTGTATTCGCAACAGATATGTCAGATGGCTCAGGAACTCTTTACATGGACGTCAAAAACAGGAAATGGTCAAAAGATATGCTGGAACTCCTAGAAATATCTGAAACTCAATTACCAAAACTATATGAATCCTACGAGTCAATAGGTAATATAAATGTTGAACTAGCTAGTGAACTAGGGCTAAACAAAGATGTTAAAATTGTAATTGGTGGTGGAGACCAAGCAGTTGCCGCTGTGGGAGGAGGCGTTGTAGAATCAGGCTCATGTTCTCTATCCCTTGGAACATCCGGTGTAGTATTTACATCAAATGAAAAGTTCTTTATAGATGAAAATAATAGTCTTCACTCCTTCTGTCATGCAAATGGTAAATACCATCTCATGGGTGTAACCTTAGCGGCAGCATCATCCTTAAAATGGTGGGTCAAAGAAATAAACAAGACCAATGATTTTGATAAACTATTAGATGAAGCACAAGAAGCAAAGATTGATGACAGCTTATTCTACTTGCCATATCTCATGGGAGAAAGAACACCTCATAATGACCCGAATTGTAGAGGTTTATTTATAGGGATGAATATGACCCATGAAAGAAAACACATGACAAAAGCCGTATTAGAAGGAGTAGCCTTTTCATTACGAGATACATTTGAGATAATGAAGGAAATGGGTATTGAAATAAACGCTATTAGCATTAATGGCGGCGGAGCCAAAAGCAGACTCTGGTGTCAGATAATAGCTGATGTATTAGATGTCAAGGTAAATAAACTTAATACTAATGAAGGTCCAGCATATGGAGCCTCCATATTAGCTTCAGTGGGTTATGGACTATTTGAATCCGTCGAACAAGCTTGTAAAAAATTCATTAAAATAACTAATACCATAGAACCCAACAAAGAGGATGTAAAACTATACAACAAGAAATACAATAAATTCAAAAAAATATATCCTGCAACAAAAGAACTCTTCAGAGAATTAATCTAATAGGCTCATAGCTTATTCCAGTAAACTAATGTTTCTAAGAGCAACTTAAGAATATACCTACAGATTAAACATATAAAATGTCTAATCTGTAGGTATTTCTCTATACTCTATAAAATCAGTAGGAGCCCAGTGAATATTACCCTATACCATACTGTTTTATTCTTTGTTTTTCTCAAAGTAGATGGCGTTAAGTTCACCACCCACTAATATAATTATACTACATAGGTATAACCATATTAATAGAATAATTATACTTGCCAGACTACCATACATATAAGAGAAGTTACCTATTTTATCAATATAAAATGAAAAGATAAAAGACATAGTTAACCAGCCGATTGTAGAGAGTATAGCTCCAGGTACTACTTCTTTGAAAGTTATCTTTTTATTTGGTGATGCGTTATACAACAGTATAAAAAAGAAGAATAGAAGTACCATAGCAAAAAGTATCCTAATGAAGTCAATTATTCCTTCTAACCCTGTGGGAAGATATATATATGAAAACGCTAGATTAAGTAGCTTATTCCAAAATATAATTAATAAGAAAGTTAGAATCAATACTATGGCAAACGCTATAGTATATATAAATGACATCAATCTTAAAAAGATATATGAACGGGTTTCTTTTTCTCTATATGCTTTATTAAGACTAGTTATTATTGCCATTATACCTTTTGATGCAGCCCAGATAGTAGCAATAAGTGCAATGGACAATAATGTATCGCTTTGGTTTTTTTCAATATCTGTAGTAATGAATCCTATAACACCAAAAATCTCATCAGGAAAGATGTCTTTGAATTGATAAAGGACATCCACATCTGATAAGGATGTATAACTAAGTATCTGCATAAGAAATAGTATAAAAGGAAAAATGGACAACAGTATATAAAAAGTGAGTTTTGAAGCCCAAGCTGTAATATCATCTGATTGTATTCTCTTGAATAAATTAACGAATACAATGGCTTTTTTAAAATTCATATAAGCTTCCTCCTATTTAATACTATCTGTGTGGATAATTATAGTAATTTTATTATAAGCAAAAACCTCACGTATAGCAAGTAACAATAAAATAAATTGGTTTAATAATTGGAATGTTGGTTAATATTGTAGTAGTTAGTTACAATATCATAAAGTAAAATGTAATCATAATTATTCTTAACATTTCAACGATAAATTAGCCTGTTTTAATTTTCTAGGAGACATACCTTTTATCTGATAAAATGTCCTGGTAAAAGAACAATATAACTGAATTCAAATTCAACAATAAATAATATATACATAAAAGTAAATTGAAAAAGTTGGTTTGTAATGGTAACATTAGTTTTGTTACAATGAATCCTTACGAGATTAAAATATTATCATGTAAGCTTATTCCATGTAACCACTAACATACGAAAGGAAGATATTAATATTATGAACGAGTTTCCTTATATGGATACAACATTATCTTTTGATGAAAGAGTCAACGATTTAGTTTCACGTATGTCATTAATTGAAAAAGTCTCTCAGTTGGTACATAATGCTTCACCTGTAGAAAGACTAGGTATACCTGCCTATAATTGGTGGAATGAGGCACTTCATGGAGTAGCGAGAGCAGGAGTGGCAACAGTTTTTCCACAAGCTATAGCTCTAGGTGCAACTTTTGATGAAAAATTAATCAATCAAGTGGCTGCTGTTATATCAGATGAAGGAAGAGCGAAATATCATGAATTCCAACGTCAAGGCGACTGTGGTTTATACAAAGGGTTAACTTTTTGGAGCCCTAATATTAATATATTTAGAGACCCTAGATGGGGTAGAGGTCATGAGACTTTTGGAGAAGATCCATATCTAACAAGCAGGTTAGGAGTTAACTTCGTTGAAGGGCTGCAGGGTACAGACGATAAATATCTAAAAAGTGTTGCAACGCCAAAGCATTATGCTGTTCATAGTGGACCAGAGAAAGACCGTCATAGTTTTGATGCTGAGGTTTCAATAAAGGACATTAGAGAAACATATCTGCCAGCATTTAAAGCTTGTGTAACAGAAGGAAAAGCAGAGGCAGTTATGGGAGCCTATAATAGAGTGAATGGTGAACCATGTTGTGGAAGTCATTTTTTGCTACAGGATATTTTGCGTGAAGAATGGGGATTTGAAGGACATGTAGTTTCTGATTGTGGTGCATTGATGGATTTTCATGCTTATCATCATATTACTAAGAGTCCTACCCAATCAGCAGCTTTAGCTCTAAATAATGGATGCGAATTAAATTGCGGAGATACATTTGAATATTTGTTACTTGCACATGATAAAGGTCTAATCTCTGAAGATACTATAGATGCTGCTGTAAAAAGGTTACTAAAAGTTAGATTCAAACTAGGGATGTTTGACGGTAATGAAGATGTTCCATATTCATCAATCCCTTATGAGGTAGTAGCTTGTGATAAGCATAGAGAATTAGCCTTAGAAGTAACTAAAAAATCAGCAGTTCTATTAAAGAATAAGAACAACATTTTACCACTAAATAAAAACGGAATAAAATCCATAGGTGTAATAGGCCCTAATGCCAATGATAGAAGAGTGCTGGTCGGTAACTATAATGGGACACCAATAAGATATGTAACCATACTTGAAGGAATACAGAATGCAGTTAACGATAATACACGTGTATACTATGCAGAAGGCTGTAAATTGATTGAACCAGAAGTAAGTATGTGTCAAGAGAAAGACAGTGGATTTTCAGAGGCTATATCCGTAGCGAAGATGTCAGATGTAGTTATCATGTGTCTTGGATTATCGCCTATAATTGAAGGTGAACAAGGAGATGCAGCTAATTCAGATGCGTCAGGAGATAAAATCCATTTGGATCTACCTGGACAACAACAAAGACTCATGGAAGAAGTATATAAGACAGGGAAACCAATTATTCTGATTTTATTAAATGGAAGTGCGGTTGCAATTAACTGGGCTGATGATAATATAGATGCAATACTAGAGGGATGGTATCCAGGTGGAGAAGGAGGTAATGCTATAGCTGATATTATTTTTGGAGCTGATAGTCCTTCAGGTAAGTTGCCAATAACTTTTTACAGATCACTTGATGATATACCATCATTTGATGATTATAGTATGAAGAATAGGACATATAGATATTTTGATAAAGAGCCATTGTATCCTTTTGGATATGGTCTTAGTTATACATCTTTTGAATTTTCTAACTTAATGCTTTCAAAAGATATATTAGAAATGGGAGAAGAATTATTAATCAATGTTGATATTACTAATACAGGGAAATTATCAGGATATGAAACTGTACAGTTATATGTAAAAGATTTGCATGCATCAGTAGATATACCTAGGTATGAATTGAAAGGATTCAAAAAGGTATCGTTGAAGCAGCAAGAAACAAAGACAATAGAATTTGTGCTAAAACCTAGACAATTAGCTTTAATAGATAATGATGGAGAATGTAAGATAGAACCCGGCAGTTTTCAGATATTTGTAGGTGGAAGCCAACCAGATAGAAGAAGCATACAATTAACAAAACAAAAAGTATTAGATGCAACATTTGAGATTGCAGGTAATGTAACGACCTTAAAATATTAATGCTTAGATTAAAAATATAGAGGTAAATAGAAGATAACTAATATTTTTCATTACTTTATCTAATAGTTTAATTCTCAAAAATTTTACTTTTTATTCTAAAATATACTAATAAAAATATATTATTGGTATTGACATATATATGTTGTTTAGGTAAAATAATAATATACACACAATAACCGATAGGATTATTCGGTATTTGAAAGGAGAGTTTAATTATGAGTAATGTATACGATAATATACTAAAGTTAGTAGGTAAAACACCACTAGTGAAAATCAATAAATTAAATGATACACATGCAAACATATATGGAAAAGTGGAATATTTTAATCCAGGTGGAAGCATAAAAGACAGAATTGGTCTAGCTATGATCGAAGATGGTGAGAAGAAAGGCTTGATAAATAAGGACACAGTTATATTAGAGCCTACAAGTGGAAATACTGGAATAGGTATAGCTATGACAGGTGCCGTAAAAGGCTATCGTGTTATACTAACTATGCCAGATACAATGAGCAAAGAAAGACAAAATCTCTTAAAAGCTTATGGAGCTGAATTGGTTTTAACACCAGGAACTAAAGGAATGAAAGGAACAATTGATAAAATTGAAGAATTAAAACAAGAATATCCTAATCACTTTGTTCCACAACAATTTAATAACGTATCTAATCCAGGAGTCCATAGAAAAACTACAGCTCTTGAGATAATTAATGATATGGATGGTAAAGTAGATATTTTTGTTGCAGGTGTTGGAACAGGAGGAACAATAACTGGTATTGGTGAAATTCTCAAGGATAAGATTGAAGGTGTCAAAATTGTTGCAGTGGAACCAGATAATTCAGCAGTTTTATCAGGTGAAAATCCAGGTCCACATAAATTACAAGGGATAGGAGCAGGATTTGTCCCTAATGTATTGAATAAAGATGTGATAGATGAGATAATAAAAGTAAAAGATGAAGATGCTTTTACTACAATGAGAACATTAGCCAGAAAAGAAGGAATGCTTGTAGGTATATCATCATCAGCGGCAGTTTTTGCAGCATTACAGATAGCTAAGAAAGAAGAAAACAAAGGTAAGAATATAGTTGTCATATTACCAGACAATGGTGAAAGATATTTATCTATGAACATATTCTAAATGAAGAATTATCATACGCTAAATTTGTTATTATGAGGTGCAAAAATGAATATATCCAATAAAACCAGATATGGATTAAGATCAGTAGTATATCTAGGTATAAATTACGAAAAAGAAAATATCTCCATCAAGGAAATATCTGATAAAGAAGGTATATCAAAAAGATACTTGGAACAAATATTTGCTGAACTGAAAAAAGGTGGAATTATTAATAGTACTAAAGGAACTAAAGGAGGTTATTTTTTAACAACTAAGCCTTCCGATATTACAGTAAGCAGTATTATTAAATTACTTGAAGGAAATTTAGATGTGATTCAAGAAATAGACAATTATAACATAGAAGACTTAGAATATACTATAGTCAATAAAGTATGGAACAAAATGTCACAGGCACTAATTGATGTAGTGAAGAGTATTACTATAGAAGATATTATCAACGACTATAATTCACTTAGCAGAAACATGTTTTATATATAATGGTTCTATGTTACAAAAGATAAATTAGGAGAATAAAAAATGAAATTAGGTACATTGTGTTATATAGAAAAAGATGGCAGAACTCTTATGCTCCATAGGGTAAAAAAAGAAAATGATATCCATGAAGGTAACTGGATTGGTTTAGGAGGAAAAATAGAAAATGGTGAATCACCAGTAGAATGTGTTATAAGAGAAGTTAAAGAAGAAAGCGGTCTAACCATAAAAAATCCTGACCTAAGAGGAATATTGACTTTCCCTGAATTCGGTAAAGACAATTGGTACGTTTTTCTCTATACAGCTACTGAATTCAACGGAGATTTAATTGAATGTAACGAAGGAGATTTAAAATGGATTGATAATGAGGATTTACTAAACCTAAAAATGTCAGAAGGAGATAATCTCTTTTTAAAATGGTTAAAAAAATACAAAATGTTTTCAGCTAAATTTATTTATGATGGCAAAAAATTAATAGATTATGATTTAGTAGTTAATTATTAAAAGATAGATAATAAAAAAAGACAATATAACTTAAAAAAATAAAGGATTAATATTGACAAACCAAAACTATATTGATATAATGGTTAAAATAATTTAACGTAAAAAAGTGATAAAGCATAAAAGCAATGAAGAGGAAGAGTACTTTATTTTAGAAATATAGAGAGGAGATGCTGGTGGAAATTCTCCATGAAGAAATAATGGAAGGTAGCCTTGGAGCTGTGAACCGAAATCATATGAGAGTAGACTTCAACGGAATCCCACCGTTATTAGGGAGCTGATATCAGATAAATTATTTATCTCGTATTAGACTAAGTGGCATAATATGCAAAATAGGTGGTACCGCGGAGATAATACCTTCGTCCTTTTAATACAAGGACGAAGGTTTTTTAATTCTTGCAGAAAATTTGATTGCTTGAATGTTAGTTGAACTTTCTTGTGATGATTAATCTATTTACAATCAAAAACTAAAATAATAAAAAGGAGATGTTACATATGTTATTAACTGGTGCAGATATAGTTGTTGAATGTTTAAAGGAACAAAAAGTAGATACCGTATTTGGGTATCCAGGAGGAAATGTAATTCATATTTACGATTCATTGTATAAGAATAAAAAGTATATTAAGCATATATTAACCGCTCACGAACAAGGAGCATCACATGCAGCAGATGGCTATGCAAGGTCTACAGGTAAAGTAGGGGTTTGTATTGCTACTTCAGGACCGGGAGCAACCAATCTTGTTACAGGTATCGCTACAGCTTACATGGATTCAGTACCAATGGTTATAATAACAGGTAACGTTCCATTATCTTTACTTGGTAAAGACAGTTTTCAAGAAGTGGATATAGCTGGAGTAACTGCTCCTATAACAAAGCATAATTATATAGTTAAAGATATAAATAAGTTGGCTGATACCATAAGAGAAGCTTTTTATATAGCTAGTGAAGGTAGACAAGGACCAGTACTTATTGATATCCCAAAAGATATTGCCATGACAACTACTGATTATGAATATGCAGAACCTAAATTAGTAGAAAGATGTACTAAAAATATTACTGAGGAAGCTATAGATAACGCATTAGAACTTATAAATAATTCAAGACAACCGTTCATATATATTGGTGGTGGTGTAGTTAGATCAGAGGCATCAAAAGAATTGTTGGAGTTCGCAGAAAAAATTGATGCACCAGTAACCTCTAGTCTAATGGGGTTAGGAGGTTTCCCAAGCAGCCATGAATTATTCACTGGAATGATTGGAATGCACGGAACAAAAGCATCCAATAAAGGAATAAATAAGAGTGACTTGATAATTGCCATAGGTGCTAGATTCAGTGATAGGGTTGTAAGTAAAGTTGAGAAATTTGCGCCTAATGCTAAGATACTTCATATTGATATTGATCCTGCTGAGATTAATAAAAACGTTGTTTCATATCATTATATAGTTGGAGATATTAGAGAAGTATTGAAGCAACTTAATAATAATATTACAAAGCAAGATAGGTCACAGTGGGTAAACAAGATTAAAGGTTACAAAGATAAATATCCATTAAGATATCCTGATAATGGTCTAAAAGCACAATATATCATAGAAAAACTTAATGATCTCACAGATGAAAACACTATAGTAGCAACAGAAGTAGGACAGCATCAAATGTGGACTGCTCAATATTATAATTTCAATAGTCCAAAGGAATTCTTGACTTCTGGAGGACTTGGAACAATGGGATTTGGTCTAGGAGCAGCAATAGGAGCACAAGTTGGTAATCCAACTAAAACAGTAATTAATATTGCTGGTGATGGTTGTTTCAAAATGAATCTTATTGAACTTGCTACAGCAGTTAACTATGATTTACCAATAATTATAATACTTATTAATAATAATTCTCTAGGAATGGTTAGGCAATGGCAGTCATTATTCTTTGATGGAAGATATTCAGAGACCACCCTTAATCATGCTACAAATTTTGTTGGATTGGCTGAGAATTTTGGAATGAGAGGATTGGAAATCTCCAAAAAAGAACAAGTTGAGGAAGTATTACAAGAAGCTATTAATTGCAAAGGACCAGTATTAGTTCATTGCAGAATTCATGAAGATGACAAAGTATTTCCAATGGTTGCTCCTGGAGAGGCCATAGATTCATTGATTATGGAAGGTTAAAATATATGATTAATTAAGTAAAAGGGGCTAAGATAGCTCCTTTTTTAATGTAATTCGTTTTTTTCATGATACTGTGCAGTTACATCTAATTATTTATGGGTTATCATTTTAATGATATTTTTGAATTTGAAAGAACTTCCTTTAGGGACTTTTGGGGTAACAAGATCACAATCTTTACAGAGATAATTCAAAGATCTATCTTTTAACATATTTTTTCTTGTTGTACAGTATTTATCATTATTCCAAATATTAATTAATGTATCTTTGGTTAAGTCACCCATTGTTACTTTGCCGGTGGCATCATTACAACATAAACTTAATTTTCCGTCTGGGCGTATAACTACTTGTTCAAAAGGATATAAACAAACGGATTTTAATTTATGTTTTTTCTTAGTCCTATTTTTAGCTTGACCACTTCTATTGGTTAGAATCTCATTTTCTTTTCTAAGGTAAATATGTATCTTATTTTGATAAGGTTTTGATAAAGCATATTCGTATATTTCTTTAACACGGTCATTAAGTATAAGATTATCGTTATAATTATCTATTGTAATCCAATCTAGGTATTTCATTATTTCCTCAAATTTATCTACAGTCAATAAAGAACCATTTGTAAATAAATAAAGTTTAGCTTTTGGCAGAGACTCTCTTGTCAATTTGAGAAATTCAAATATTCTTTTATCAAGTAAAGGTTCATTGTTGGAGTATAATCCTATACTGCCACTATAATCTATATCTTTTAGCTGATTAATTATTGAGACAAACAATTCTCTGTCCATTAATTTGAATGGACGAGGGTCAATATTATGGTTAATAGGGCAAAAAGAACATGTTCCATTACATCTATTAATGGTCTCTATCTCTATTGTTTGAAATAGAGGATATTGTGATTGGGATAAATATTCATTTGCCCGTTTTTTACTTGTTCTGTTAAATAGTCTATCAAATAATATAAAGCTATAAGGTAATATATATTTTTCAAATGCAACGGGATGTTTAGTTTCAAGGGAAGATTTAATCTTCCCGATTGTATTGGTGTATGGATTTACAATCATTTTATTCTTCTCCTATTATATGATATATTTTTGGATTATTACACTGTTAAGTGCTAAATATAGTATTATAATTGAATTATCTTTAATCAACTTTCTTCAGTACATAATAATTAGGCTTTTGATGTCTATATATATAATCTCCTGATTTCCATTCCATAAACAGATATTGTTCATTATCTATTGTTCTTATGATATACTTAGATGCTGTTTGATGTGAATGATCTAGTATATAACCTTTGGTCCAATTAATTGAAGGTTCATTGTCAATTTTACCCTCTGGTTCTAATTTTAGTCCTTCAAAAGGCAGATTGATTTGTTCATATGTTGGTTCATAGGACAGAATGTCTTTCGTATAATCAACACTTTTCCATTCGCCGATAGCAATATTGTCATTAACAAAAGGTATATCAAGATTGTCAATATTTCGATTGGCATAAGCATAATATTGAAAGGTACAATTAATAAGGAAAAAGCTAAATATTAATACTATAAGTATATTTCTGCTTTTATTTCTATTATAAGATTTGTATCCTAGTATTTTGCATAATGCCATAATTAATAATAGAGATAAAATACTTAACATAGTAAAGAAATATACTCCTACTAAATAAATTGGTATATTCATAATACCTATACAAAAGAACAGCCTACCATATAATCTTACAAATATAATGATGCCTATCATACTTCCGATACTTATTAATCCAGTAATAAAGGGGCTTTTTATGTGTTTGCCGCAAAAAATGTATATTAATGTTATTAGTATGTATAGAGTGAAGATTATATTAGCAATAAGTAGAAACATAAAATTGGGATTTAAACCACTTGAACTGAAATCAAGTATAAGTGATAGAATGATTCCAAATAAAATACAATCTACATACACTATTATGCAATTAGCCAGTATTATCTGTAATAGACTATTAGGTATCAAAAGCATATGTTCTTTTGTCTCAAAAATTGTATCTTTTGCTAAATTTGATGCTCTTTTCATTAGTATTATAAATGCTATTACAAGTGAACTAAAACTCAATAATAGACTATTTTCATTATCATTAGGAGTTAGTTTGAAAATGGAAAGGATAACAATTAAACTTATAATGATTAATAATAAAGTTCGTATAAAAACTCTATCTCTTTTAAGTTCATACTTTAATAAATTTTTCATTTCATCACCTCAATAAAAGTTTTCTCTATAGATTGTCTTTTATCTATTCGTAATTCTTCACAATCATAGAATCCTATTAACTGACCTTGTTTTATAAATATAACTTTATCCAAGAGTTTTTCAACTTCTGGAATTATGTGAGTAGCGATTAACATTGTGGAATTATCATTTATATTATTAATAAGCATATCAATCACTTTGTTTCTTATGATAGTATCCATACCTCCAAGGGGTTCATCTAGTAGATAAAGTTTTGCCTCTCTAGCTATTGAAAGAGATAAACGTAACAGTTGAGTCATACCTTTAGATAAATTCTTTATTTTTTTTGAATAGGGTATATCAATATTAATTTCTTGTAATATGCTATCAAATTTATTTTCGTTGAAGTCATTATACATATCTATATAAAAGCTTCTAATATCTTCTACACTCATCCACTTTGGTATAGCATTGTTTTCTGTAAGCAGTGATACATAACCTTTAGTTTTTTCATTGGGGCTTTGTCCATTTATCAATACTTCTCCATGGTTATAGGGTATAAGACCAGCTACAGTATTCATGAAAGTTGTTTTACCACTTCCGCTAAGACCCAGTAATCCAACAACTTCACCTTTATCAATATGAAAAGTTATATTATCCAAAGCCTTATGCTTGCCATAGCTTATTGATAGTTTCTTAATATCTAACATACTTAATCTCCTTCCACATAAGAATCAATAATCTCTAAGATTTGTTTTTTACAGAATCCCATATTTTTCATACGATTAGAAAAAGCGATAACAGTTTCTTTTGCTATGTCATTCCTTAGATTATTAATCATATCTTCATTATCAGTTACGTAAGAACCCATACCCCTCTTAGATATAATTAATTCTTCGCTTTCCAACTCTCTATAAGCTCTTTGAACAGTGTTAGGGTTTACTTTTAGATTTTTTGCTAATTCACGTACAGAAGGCATTTTTTCACCTTCTTTCAATTCTTTTTTTATTATTAATTCTTTTAGATAAGATAATATCTGGACATACACAGGGATATTATTATCAAATTCCATAAATGCTTGCCTCCTATTGCATACTGTATTAATACTATAATACAGTTCCGACCCATTGTCAAGTAAGATTATCTCTAATCTTACAAAAATGTAAGTTTATTATACTATTTGTAAGATGAATTTATTGTTAATACAGTTTATTTTGCTTATAATAGGTTTGTAATTATCAATAAACAATCTATTAAATAAAATTTCTTTTGTAATAAAGAAATATGGAGGATATATATTATGAAACAAATAATTAAAGTCAGTAATGTGACAAAAGTCTATGGTTCCAAATTAAATAAGACAACTGCACTTGTGGATATTAATTTTGATATTAATCAAGGTGAATTTGTTGGAATCATGGGTCCATCAGGTTCAGGTAAAAGTACACTTCTTAATGTTATATCAACAATTGATAGAACGACTAGTGGTACAATCAGCTATGAAGGCAAGGATATAGGTTCTTTGAAAGAAAATGAACTATCTGATTTTAGAAGAAATGAACTTGGTTTTATTTTCCAGGACTTTAACCTGCTGGATACACTAAGTGTTGAAGAAAACATAGTACTTCCACTAGCTATTTCTAGAATGAATGTAAAAGAAATCAAAAAAAGACTACAAGATGTTACTAAGATACTTGGCATCAATGACATACTAAAAAAATATCCATATGAGATATCAGGAGGACAAAAGCAAAGAACTGCTGCTGCAAGAGCTATAATCAATAATCCTAGGCTGGTTTTAGCGGATGAGCCAACAGGAGCATTGGATTCCAAGTCGTCAGCTGAACTACTTACATGTATGAAAAGGTTGAATAAGGAGTATAACAGTACAATTCTTATGGTAACTCATGATGCGTTTGCTGCAAGTTATTGTGACAGAATCTTATTTATAAAAGATGGTAATATCTTTTCTGAACTTATCAGTAATGGCGACAGAAAAGAATTTTATAATAAGGTTATTGATGTACTTGCAATGATGGGGGGAGACCTTAATGACGTACTATAGTATTATGTTCAACAACATGAAAAAAAGTTTTAAGAACTATTATATATATATTATGTCCACCGTATTTAGTGTTTTGATATTTTACCTGTTTTGTTCAATTAAATATAATACACAGATAATATCGGCTATCAATGCATCAGATAAGGTTACGACAGTGTTTTCTGCTACTAGTTATGTAGTATTAATATTTTCATTGATATTCATATGGTATTCAAATTCATTTTTTGTCAAAAAGCGAAAAAAAGAAATTGCCCTATATTCTTTGTTAGGTTTGAAGAAGAAAAAAATAGGCAGGATGCTGTTTGGAGAAAACATGATTATAGCAGTTATATCCTTAGTGATTGGTATTGCAGTGGGTACTTTGTTTTCGAAACTATTTGTTATGCTGCTTCTGAGAATGATGAACGAATTTATTTATGTTAGTTTCTCTTTTTCAATAGAGGCAGCCAGGGATACTGTTATATTTTTCTTTATAATATTTTTATTTGCATCTTTTCATAGCTATAGAATAATATACAAAGTCAAACTTATTGAATTGTTTACATCAGCTAGGAAAAGAGAAAAAGCATTTAAGACTAGACCAATTTTTGCACTAATTTCACTAGGTTTAGTAATTTATGGTTATTCGTTATCACAACATATGGTTAGTAGTATGTTTGTAATTAATGTTTTTCTTGTACTTGGTAGTGTTATTGCAGGTACATATGGTTTATTCTCTTATTTTCTTGTTTTTATGGTTAGAGTTCTTAAGAAGAGAAAGAAAACATTTTATAAGGGAAATAATATATTAGCAATATCTAATATAGCCTACAGGATTAAGAGTCATACAGTTACTTTTGCTACCATTGCAGTTCTAAGTGCATCAACAATTGCATCACTAGGTATGGTAGATAGTGTTTATTATGATTTTAAATCTAATGAAGCAGAGAATTATCCATATTCTTTTACTTATAATTATGTTGATGAAGAGCTGAATAATAAAGTACTGGATATAGTTAATAGTAATAAAACTAATGATTTGATAGGGAGTATTAAAATAGATAGAGCTAAAGTTAGTGTGAAGATCAATTATGATTTTGAGACACAGCTTAGTGAATGGAATTTAGGTGCAGTAAATACTTATTATATCATCTCTAATTCTGCTTTCAATAAGATGATGGAAATAAGAGGTATGGATAAAGGTGTAGAATTAAAAGATGATGAGTGTGTAATTAATTATTCAAGTCTTATGCTCTATGACATGAATAAGTTGAAAGATTATACAATGGATGTATTCACTGATAAGATACCTAAAAAAGTATTAACCATAAAAGAAGTTTATAAACAAGCTATGGTTAGAAACGGTTATGACCCAGAATATTTAGTTGTAAGTGATAAAGTCTATAATGAATATATTGGTGGTGGAGCAGAAACCAACAGCTTCTATGGTATAAATGTAACTAAACCTCTTCAAAGCAAGGAATTAGCAGATGAAATTGAAAAGGTAATTCCAGAAGAAACAAAATTTGAAACATATTATTATCATTTTAGAGATGCTAATGAAACATATGTAGTTCTACTATTTGCAGCATTCTTTATTGGTATTGTATTCTTGATATCTACAGGAAGTATAATATATTTTAAATTAATTACAGAAGCTAATGATGAAAAAGATAGATATACTATTCTTAAGAAGATAGGTGTTAGTAAAAAAGATATAACAAGGTCAATAAAGAAACAAATATTAATGATGTTCTTGTTACCTCTAATAGTTGGACTTTTCCATTCAGGATTTGCATTAAGTGCTTTTAATAAAGTATTGAACGCGCATATTTTAACACCTGTAATAATTACTATGGTAGGTTACACAGTGATTTACTTCATATATTATTATCTTACAGTTAATTATTATAAAAAGATTATATTAAAAAAATAATTATATAAGTAAAATTAAATAATCTATAGATATAACTTTAGTTAAGAAACCATGGTTAGCAATAATGTTAATTATGGTTTCAATACTGTACAAATTTATTTGAGTTAGTTTTTAATTGATTTTGTATCTATATCATGATATTCTATAAAATATTGCAAGAGTACATATAAAGTGTATTCAGCATATTAGGATAATTGAGATGACATATGAAATTGAATGAGGTGTTTTTATAGATGTTAAGTGTAGAAAAAGTCAACCATGATTTTGGTGGAAGAATTATACTAAGTGATGTTTCTTTTAGATTGAAAAAAGGTGAACATGTGGCTCTAGTTGGACCAAATGGAGAAGGTAAAAGTACATTTCTCAAGATAATAACCAACAAACTTATGCCAGATGAAGGTGTCATTAAATGGTCACCCAAAGCAAAAGTAGGTTACTTAGACCAACATGCAGAATTACAAGAAGGAAGTAGTATTAGAGAAGTTTTAAAAGATGCTTTTAAGGAAGATTTCCAGTTAGAAGAAAAAATGATACAGATTTATGATGAAATGGCTAATTTCACTGAAGAAGAAATGACTGCTAAATTAGAAGAGGCTGCGGATATACAAACAATACTTGATCATAGTGGATTTTATGTAATTGACTCAAAGATTGAAGAAGTAGCTAATGGTCTGGGATTGGGGGATATTGGTCTGGATAAAGATGTTAGCGAGCTAAGTGGTGGTCAACGTACGAAAGTATTATTAGTAAAGTTACTATTACAAAGACCGACTATCTTATTGCTGGACGAACCAACTAACTTTCTTGATGAAAATCATATTGAATGGTTAAAAAGATATCTTGAGGAGTATGAAAACAGTTTTATTCTTATCTCACATGATATTCCTTTTGTAAACAGTGTAGCATCGGTAATTTATCATATAGAGAATGGTGAATTCACAAGGTATACAGGGAATTATGATGATTTCATAAGGATGTATGAGATTAAGAAACGACAAGTGGAGCAAGCATTTGAAAAGCAACAAAAAGAAATTGATAAATTAGAAGATTTTATTGCAAGAAATAAAGCTAGAGTAGCTACAAGAGGTATGGCTAATAGCAGACAGAAAAAGTTAGATAAAATGGAAAAAGTTGAAAAGATTAGAGAAAAACCTATGCCAAAATTCAATTTTATGTATGGGAGAGCATCTGGTAAGACTATTTTTGAAACTAAGGATATGGTATTAGGTTATAATGAGCCATTGACAAGTCCTCTGAATATGATATTGGAAAGAGGTCAACGAGTTGCAATAAAAGGTGTCAATGGACTTGGAAAATCAACCTTACTAAAAACCTTATTGGGGATAATTAAACCTTATTCAGGCAAAGTCATATTGGGTGACTATCTTGAAATTGGTTATTTTGAACAAGAGTCTAATCCGGATAATGTAAATACTGCTATTGATGAAATATGGGAAGAATATCCAGTACTTACTAATTATGAAGTTAGACAGGCACTTGCAAGATGCGGACTTACCAATGAGCATATAACCAGTCAAATGAAAGTATTAAGTGGAGGAGAGGCGGCCAAAGTAAGACTTTGTAAATTGATGTTACGTGATATTAATGTACTTGTTTTAGATGAGCCTACTAATCACTTGGATGTTATAGCCAAAAATGAATTGAAGAAAGCTATTATAGAGTTCAAGGGTACTTTGATAATGGTATCCCATGAACCAGAGTTTTATAGGGATGTTATAAATGAGGTTTGGAACTTGGAAGACTGGACAACTAAGATTATATAATAAAAATGGTGAAAAACAACTTAAACTGCTACATCAAGTTGCAAATGTTCTGAGTGTAGTACAATACAGATAATAATAAATATCATGGTAAATAAATAGAATTCCTAATTTGAACTTAGATGTATAAAGTATTATCACAATATAATATTATAAATTACGACAATACTTAACTAAGGAAATGATACTGAATATTACAAGTATGTTGTGTTTTTATAAAGTAAAACTCATTATCTGAAAGGAGAATTTAATAATGATGAGGATGAACTTTAAGAAAAAATTACCTATAGAGACACCTCCCATAAGAGGATATCAATTTTTTGCATACCCATTATCAGTTATAAGTACTAATAAAAATTATTTACCTTGGCTATGTAATCATTATATTCAACTGTTCTGTAATCCTCAAGAAGTAAAAGTACATTTCTATGAACCATATAATAGGTATACGAATAATCCATGGTTTGATTATGAAGTCATATCAAAATCTTCTATTAAATCATTTAATATGAATCCAACTGATTTAATAATTAAATATATAAATAGAGGATATTATATAGTATCACTAGTAGACGAATATTATATACCAAAAAGAAGAGCTTATAAAAAAGTGCATATGAAACATGATATCTTTATATTTGGTTATGATATTAGTAATAAAAATTTTGATATCTTAGGCTATGATGAGAATGTAATTTACAATCATACATATGTTCCCTTTAAATGTTTTGAGAAATCATTCTTGAAATTAGATAGTACATCGTTAATTGCATTTAAATTAAATCCTAATTACAATTGTGAACTTGATATAGTCAGTATTGTTTCTCAATTAAATGATTACCTGAATTCGAATAATTCATCAAATAAATTAAAACCTTATGATGATACACAAAATTTTTCAGATCATGTTTTCGGATTAGATACATATAATCAAGTAATTCATTATTTTGAGCTTTTGTTAAATAAAGAAGTAGAATTGGATTTAATATCTTTGCATTTTATGTATGAACATAAAAAATGTATGCTTTTACGTCTTCAACTTCTTGCAGAAAAGGGTTATATAAATGACATTAATTATTATCTTAAAGCCTATGATGAAATCAAAAGAAAAATTATAATAGCAAGAAATTTACAATTAAAATATAAAATAACTAAAAACAACAATAGTCTAAAAAAAATAATCAGTATCTTGAAAGACATCTATCCAAAAGAAAAAAACATTGTTGAAGATATTTTAAATCAACTGCAAACAAAGAGTAAGTAATATAAGTTATGCTTTTGAAAAATATTTTTAACAATATAAAACTGACAACAAATAAAAGGTGACTATAAAGAAAATTGACTTTAGTGAATAAGGAAAAAGAATGATATTTACAAAAATATGCTGAAACTAATTGTAAAAAGTTTAGAAATTCGATATAATAGGTGGGGAAATTCTAAAAAATGGCTTCATTCGTCATTTTTAACAAAATATAGTTATTGACTCCTATTGTTAGTTGTCTTCGTTAGTAAAATCTCTATTTCTATTTGAAGAGTATGACAGTATGAGTTGGACATTCTATATAACATAATAATACGATTTGATAAGTATTATCATTATCGTTCATTCATTAAGGGAGGAAAAAGAGAATATGATGTACACTCATGAAGTGAAAAACATGTGTTGTGTTGCAAAAGGTCCTAATCATGGTCCAGCACCTATCCCTCAAGAAGGAAAATGGGTACAAGCAAAAGAAGTAAAAGACATTTCTGGTCTTACTCACGGTGTTGGTTGGTGTGCACCTCAACAAGGAGCATGTAAGCTTACATTAAACGTAAAAGATGGTATTATTCAAGAGGCTTTAGTAGAAACACTTGGATGTTCAGGAATGACTCATTCAGCTGCAATGGCTTCAGAAATTTTACCAGGAAAAACTATTTTAGAAGCATTAAATACAGATTTAGTATGTGATGCTATCAATACTGCAATGAGAGAACTATTTTTACAAATAGTTTATGGAAGAACTCAAACTGCTTTTTCAGAAGATGGACTTCCAGTTGGTGCAGGTCTTGAAGATTTAGGAAAAGGTCTTCGTTCACAAGTAGGTACTATGTATGGTACTCTTGATAAAGGTCCTCGTTACCTTGAAATGGCTGAAGGCTATGTTACTAAAATAGGTTTGGATGAAGATGATGAAATAATTGGTTATGAATTCATTCACTTCGGTAAAATGATGGATATGATTAAAACTGGTATGGACGCAGTAGAAGCAATGAAAAATGCAACAGGTACATATGGTAGATTTGCAGACGCTGTTAAAACAGTCGATCCAAGACACGAATAGGAGGTTAGTAATATGGCATTATTTGAAGGATACGATAGAAGAATTAAAGGCATAGAAAAGACTTTAAAAGAAAATGGCATTAGTTCTATTGAAGAAGCTAAACAAATATGTGATGAAAAAGGTATTGACGTATATGAAATTACTAAATCTATTCAACCTATTTGTTTTGAAAACGCATGTTGGGCTTACATTCTAGGTGCAGCAATTGCTATAAAAAGAGGAATAAAAGTTGCAGCAGATGCAGCAGAAGTTCTTGGTGAAGGCTTACAAGCTTTCTGTATTCCAGGTTCTGTTGCTGACCAAAGAAAAGTTGGTATCGGTCATGGTGGTTTAGGAGCTATGCTTCTTAGAGAAGAAACAAAATGTTTTGCTTTCTTAGCAGGCCACGAATCTTTCGCAGCTGCTGAAGGTGCTATCGGTATTGCACGTTCTGCAAACAAAGTTAGAAAACAACCTTTACAAGTAATCCTTAACGGACTTGGTAAAGATGCAGCTCATATTATTTCCAGAATCAATGGATTTACATATGTTAAGACTGAGTTTGACTATACTACTAGTGATTTAAAAGTAGTTAGTGAAAAAGCATATTCTAAAGGAGAAAGAGGAAAAGTTAGATGTTACGGTGCTGACGATGTACGTGAAGGTGTTGCAATCATGCACAAAGAAGGCGTAGACGTTTCTATCACTGGTAACTCAACTAACCCAACTCGTTTCCAACATCCAGTTGCTGGTACTTACAAAAAAGAATGTGTACAAACAGGTAAAAAATACTTCTCAGTAGCATCTGGTGGTGGAACAGGTAGAACTCTTCACCCAGATAATATGGCTGCTGGTCCAGCTTCTTATGGTATGACAGATACTATGGGTAGAATGCACTCTGACGCTCAATTTGCTGGTTCTTCATCTGTACCAGCCCATGTAGAAATGATGGGTCTTATTGGTATGGGTAATAACCCTATGGTTGGTGCTACAGTTGCAGTTGCCGTTGCAATACAAGAAGCTATGAATAAATAGTATTGTAAATAAATATTTATTAATCCCTGACTAAGATGTCAGGGATTTTTTATATTAGAGAAGTTTAAGTAATGCAATAAAAATTAGTATCTTTAATAACAAGGTTATAGATTTTATTTTTATATAGATTATTTTGTCGCAAAAAAAATTTTGATTTTCATTTGTTTTATGTTATACTATATATATGAGTAGGTCACATATCTACCCATATAGATAGTATAATGAAAATGATTTCTTAGTTTAAATCACTTTTTTCTATTATACATAGTTAATATATCTAATTCATATCTATCTGAATAGAATAAGTTTATTTCTTATTTTCGTATTGAATTATTTTTATAATAATTAACGTTAATTAATTGATATTAATATCATTAATTAAATTCAAAAAACTTGACCCGATTTTTAACATAATTGGTAAACTTTGGTTTATAGATTTATTTTTTGAACCCATAAATAAGTTTTTATAAAATCAATGACTATATATCTGAATATTCTAAAAGATTATTAGTTTTAATTCTATATCTTTAATTTAACAATAATTTAACTTTATGTTTATTTGCCTTTATTAATAGGCTTATACCATATATCTAATATTATTTTTTTTAAGGAGGAAAGTGAATGGATTGGAAAAAAAGTTTAATTACAACTGGAGAGGAATTAAAAGAATATATTCCTATGACTAGAGAAGAACAGATGCTATTTGAAGATATCACAAGAAAACACCCTTTTTGTACTACAAAGTATTATTTATCTTTGATTGATAGAGATGATTCTAATGATCCAATAAAGAAAATGCAGATACCTTCATTTGGCGAAAAAAGCGAAGAAGGAGTATTTGACACTAGTGGAGAATCTGAAAATACCAAAATGCAAGGATTGCAACATAAGTATAGGACAACAGCATTATTGTTAGCTACAAATTCATGTGCTATGTATTGTAGACATTGTTTCAGAAAAAGGCTGGTTGGACTTAGTAATCAAGAGGTTTTAAGTAATTTTGAACATGCAGTATCATACATTAAACAGCACAAAGAAATAAACAATATTTTAATTACTGGCGGAGATGCCTTTTTCTTGCCAACCAATATATTAAAAGTTTTTATGGAAACACTTTCAAAAGTTGAGCACATTGACTTTATCAGATTTGGTACACGTATTCCAGTAGTATTACCTCATAGAATTATTCAAGATGAGGAACTTATAAATGCACTAGAGCATTATTCAAAAATAAAACAAATATATGTAGTTACTCAATTTAATCATCCAAGAGAATTGACAGATACAGCAGTTGGAGGAATTAATAGATTGAAGAAAGCTGGTATCATAATTAATAATCAAACAGTCTTATTAAAAGGGGTTAATGATAACCCTACGGTATTAGCTAAATTAATGAATGATTTAGTAAAATACGGTGTTAACCCATATTATCTATTCCAGTGTAGACCTGTCAAAGGTGTAAAACATAGCTTCCAAGTTCCTCTTGCAAAAGGAATCAAGATTGTTGAAGATGCTAAAAAGAAATTAAGTGGCCATTCAAAGAGGTTTAAATTCATTATGTCACATAAAACTGGTAAGATAGAAATATTAGGAGAATTCAATAAACAGATACTCTTTAAATATCATCAATCTCCAATAGATTCAAGAATGGGAACAGTGTTCGGTGTTAAAGTAGGAGAGAAGCAGGGCTGGTTGAATGATGATATATGTCTAGATGAAGAAAATCTAAAGAAAATAGGGTAAATAGAATCTATTAGATTAGAATAATATTAATTTGTCCCTTATGTATTGAAATAAACCTATAGTAATGATATATTTAAAAAAGATAATCTGTTATATTGGATTATCTTTTCTTGTGAATAGAAAAGATACTAATACGTTTAGCCGTTTTCCATATTGAAAGAAGGGACATGTAATTATGTTTAAAGTTTTTATAGTTGAAGATGATACAACAATTGCAAATATCATATCTGATAATCTTAAGAAATGGGGATACGAGACAGCGGTTGCAAAAGAATTCTCGGATGTTTTCTCAGAATATGTTAGTTTTAAGCCTGACCTGGTTCTATTAGATATTGTATTACCGTTATATGACGGTTATTATTGGTGTTCAAAGATAAGACAAGAATCAAAAGTACCTATTATTTTTATATCATCAAAGGATTCTAATATGGATGTATTGATGGCTATCAATATGGGTGCAGATGATTATGTGACGAAACCTTTTTCTATGGAGATTCTTCTTGCTAAGATAAGTGCCCTTATTAGAAGAACATATTCTTATACCAATAAGGCAACTAATCTTATTGAACATAAAGGAGCAATACTTAATATTGATGATGGAACATTAGTGTATAATGATGAGAAAATTGATTTGACGAAAAATGAATACAGGATATTATATGTGTTAATGAGTAATAAGGACAGTATTGTTTCAAGAGACAAGATTATGAGAAATCTATGGGAGCATGAAAGTTTTGTAGATGATAATACTTTAACTGTCAACATTAATAGATTGAGAAAAAAATTGGATAACAAAGGTTTGGATAATTTTATTGCTACGAAAAAAGGACAGGGGTATATTATAGAATGAATATATTAAAATATTTGAGAGACAGAATTAGTCTTATATTATTTTATGTGGTAAATCTATTTGTTATTAATCTAATATTGATCTTGGATGAAAGCAACGCTGTAAATATTAATAATATTATATATATGGACATTTTATCATTATTCATAATTGGAGTTTACTTGGCTAGAGAATATAGAAAATATAATATTCTATATAAAGATATAGAGTATAAAATCAATCATCATCATTTTGAAGAGTTTGAGATAAGTGGTAATATGCATTATATTAAGATAATTTATTTTAAGTTGTTCAATGAGTTTTTTAGGAATGTTAATACTTCTAAGGAAATGTTGGATAAGGATAATGATGAGTATTATGATTTTATAACTTCTTGGGTTCATGCGGTTAAAATACCTATTGCTGCTAGTAGATTACTTATTGAGAGTAATGAAGAGAATACAAAAGATACCTTGGTCAGTATTGAGAATGAGATAGATAAGATTGAGAGATATGTTGAACAGACTTTGTATTATTCTAGAAGTATGAGTTTTTCTAAGGATTATCTGATTAGGGAATATAATCTGAATAAGCTGGTAAAACAGTCCATCAAGAAATTTGCTAAGACATTTATTGGTAAGAAGATTGCTTTGACAGTGGATATTGATGAGGATATCAGTATTTTTACAGATAAAAAATGGTTTGGATTCATATTAGAGCAATTACTTTCTAATGCGTTGAAGTATACGGATAAAAGCGATGGTAGGATTGATATTAGTACTTATGAAGATGATAGGGAATATAGATTGCTTATTAGGGATAATGGAGTAGGTATTAAGATTGAAGATCTTAGGAGAGTTTTTGAGAGAGGTTTTACTGGATTTAATGGTAGGTATTTTGAGAAGTCTACAGGAATGGGGTTGTATTTGGCTAGAAAATTAGCTGGGAAGTTGGGACATAAGATTACTATTGAGTCTAAGTCTAATGTTTATACTTTGGTTAGGATTCATGTTAGTAAGGTGGGGGAATATTTTTTGAGGTAAGGGATTACTTTTAGAAAATTAGTTAGTAAAATTTTGGTGAAATGATTTGGCTGGGGCAAGGTGTATATAGGTGGTTTANNTAAACCACCTATATACACCTTTGGTTAGTCAGAGTGAAAGATGAAAAATATATTAAGAGCTGATTTTCTTTTCGAATAGGTCTACTTTGACGGAGACATCCATGTATTTTTTTATAGTGGTGTATCCTGTTTTTTTGTAGAAAGCCCTTGACACATATTAGGAATATGATAAAATAGGAAGTAAATTATTAATATGAATATTAAATAAAGGCAATGATAGTGTATAAGTAGGTAGGTATTTTACTTTTAGAGAGAAAGTGTCGTTGGCTGAAAGCACTTTTAAGTTCTGATATCTGGTGAATTTCCCACTTGAGCTGTATTTCTGAACATGGATGATCTTTGATAGGATATAAGTAGGAGATAACGTTGAGCGCGTTACGTTAGTTGAGTGTCTAATTAGGCTTAGTGTAGTTTGCCTATTGAAATTAGGGTGGTACCACCGAAGTTTGCTCGGTCCCTTGTAGGGATGGAGTTTTTTTATTGCGTATTATAGTTTTACCTATTTTAATAAAAAGTTTGAAAGGAGTATATAGCATGAAAGAAAAGTTACAGGCTATAAAAGAAGAAGCTTTAAAAAGTATTAATGAAGCAGCAGACTTGAAAGTCCTTAATGACATTAGAGTTAACTTTTTAGGTAAAAAAGGAGAGTTAACAAGTGTTTTAAGAGGTATGAAAGATTTGACTAAGGAAGAAAGACCAGTTATTGGACAGTTGGCTAATGAGGTTAGGAATCTAATAGAGGAAAAATTAGAGGATGCTAAGGGTAGTTTAGCTAAGAAGCAAAGAGAGAAACAGTTAAAAGAAGAAGTTATTGATGTTACCATGCCAGCTAAGAAGGTTGTTATGGGTCGCAGACATCCAATGAATATTGTTCTTGATGATATCAAAGATATTTTTATAGGAATGGGCTATCAAATTGCTGAAGGTCCTGAAATTGAAAATGATTACTATAATTTTGAAGCGTTAAATATCCCAGATAATCATCCGGCAAAAGATGAACAAGATACTTTTTATATAACCAAAGATATCGTACTTAGAAGTCAAACATCTCCTGTTCAAGTGCGAACAATGGAGAAACAAAAGCCACCTATTAAAATTATTGCTCCTGGTAGAGTTTATCGTTCTGACGAAGTGGATGCTACTCACTCACCTGTATTTAATCAAATAGAAGGTTTAGTAATTGATAAAAACATTACTATGGCTGATTTGAAAGGTGCTTTAGCTGTATTTGCATCAGAACTTTATGGGGATGGTGTAAAGGTAAGATTTAGACCTCATCATTTTCAATTTACTGAGCCTAGTGCAGAAATGGATGTTTCCTGCTTTGCATGTGGTGGAAAAGGATGCAGAATATGTAAAGGTGAAGGCTGGATTGAAATTTTAGGCTGTGGTATGGTACATCCAAGAGTATTAGAAATGTCTGGAATTGATCCAAAAGAATACAGTGGTTTTGCTTTTGGAATGGGTATAGAGAGAATTGCTATGATGAGATATGGCATTAATGATATCCGTCTATTTTATGAAAATGATGTAAGATTCTTATCTCAATTCTAATTGGTTTTACAGTAGGACAAGGAATGTAAGAATATGAAGAACTAAAATGTATAGAAATTAAGTAAGAATTAATGTAATAGGAAAGTAATTCCATTGAATATTTATAAGGAAGGTGTAAAAACATGAATGTACCTATGCAGTGGTTGAAAGACTACGTTAATATAGACTGTGATATTAAAACTTTTATAGATAGTATGACAATGTCAGGCTCTAAGGTAGAAGGTTATGAAGAATTAGGAAAAGAAATTAGTAAGGTAGTAGTTGGGAAAATATTAAAGATTGAAAAGCATCCAGATGCTGATAAATTAGTTGTAACACAGGTTAATGTAGGTGAAGAAGAGCCTATACAGATTGTTACTGGAGCAAATAATATCAGTGAAGGAGATTATGTGCCAATAGCTCTTGTTGGTTCTACATTACCAGATGATATTAAGATTAAGAAAGGGAAATTAAGAGGAATCCCATCTAATGGTATGATGTGTTCTGTTGAGGAACTTGGTTTAATGAGAGAAGATTTCCCTGAAGCACCAGAGCATGGTATCTATATATTTGATAAAGAATATGAATTAGGCATGGATGTTAAGAGTATATTTGGATTGGATGATATTGTAGTAGAGTATGAAATTACATCTAACCGTCCTGACTGTTTCAGCATTGTAGGTATTGCTCGTGAAGCAGCAGCAACTTTCGGTAAAGATTTCAAATATCCTGAAATTAAAGTTGATGAAGTTGAAGGTAATGCCAATGATTATATTAAAATAGAAATAGAAGATGAAGATCTATGTGCTAGATTTGCAGGTAGAGTAGTTAAGAATCTTAAGATAGAGCCATCACCATGGTGGTTAAAAAAGAGATTATTATCATGTGGTGTTAGACCAATAAACAATATCGTTGATATAACTAATTTTGTTATGCTGGAATTTGGTCAGCCTATGCATGCATACGATTTAGATAAACTAGAAGGAAAGAAAGTTATTGCAAGAAGAGCTAAAGACAATGAAAAGATAATGACATTAGATGGTGAAGAAAGAGAATTAGATTCTTCCATGCTTGTAATAGCTGATGAAAACAAACCAGTGTCAATAGCTGGTATCATGGGCGGAGAAGATACTAAAGTAACAGAAGAAACTAATACATTACTTTTTGAAGCTGCTAACTTTGAAGGAACTAATGTACGTTTTACTTCTAAAAAGATAGGACTTCGTTCTGATTCATCTGCTAAGTATGAAAAATACTTAGACCCTAATAACATTGATGAAGCTATTAACAGAGCTTGTCAGTTAATTAATATGTTAGGTGCTGGGGAAGTAGTTTCTGGAATGGTTGATGTGTATCCAACTAAAAGAGTAGAAAAAGAAGTAGCTTTTACAGCAGAAGGTATTAATAAGTTATTGGGAACTGATTTATCTGAAGATGAAATGATTAAGATCTTTGAAAAAGTTGAGTTAAAGGTAGATAAAAATAAAGGTGTTGTTATAGTACCTACATTCAGACCAGATGTTGAAAGAGAGGCTGATTTGGCTGAAGAAGTTGCACGTTTCTATGGATATGATAATATTCCTGTAACACTAGCAACAGGAACTCCAACAGTTGGTAAGAAAAGTTATAAGCAAAAAATAGAAGATATAACTAGAGTTGTAATGGAGAACTGTGGTTTAAGTGAAGCTATGACTTATTCATTTGAAAGTCCAAAAGTGTTCGATAAGATTAGACTTGACAAGGATGATTCATTAAGAAAAACTGTAACTATATCCAATCCTCTTGGAGAAGATTTCAGTATTATGCGTACAACAACTGTAAATGGAATGCTTACTGCATTATCTACTAACTATAATAGAAGAAATGAAAGTGCAAGCTTATATGAGTTATCTTATATTTATCTTCCAAAAGATGAAGAAATAAAAGAACTTCCGGACGAAAGAATGCAGTTAACTATTGGAATGTACGGAGATATTGATTTCTACAATGTTAAAGGTGTGGTAGAAACATTACTTAATAGATTAGGAATCTACGAAGGTTATGAATACGATCCTAATGTATCCATTAATTACCTTCATCCAGGAAGACAGGCCAAAATAACAATCAATAATAAAGAATTAGGAATCATTGGAGAAGTACATCCAGAGGTTGCTGACAATTATAATATTGATACAAGAGCATATTTAGCTGTCATTGATATGCCAGTATTAGTTAAAAAATCTAATCTAGAACGTGCATATGAACCATTAGCTAAATATCCAGCTGTAAATAGAGACTTAGGTCTATTAGCTAAGAATGAAGTTTTAGTAGGGCAGATAGAAGCTATAATAAGACAACGTGGCGGCAAAATATTAAAAGACATCAAGTTATTTGACGTATATACAGGTTCCCAAATAGAAGAAGGATATAAATCCCTAGCATTCGCTCTTACTTTCAGAGCTAATGACCATACGTTAAAAGAAAAAGAAATAAGCAAGACAATGAGTAAGATACTTAACGGTCTTGAAAATACACTAGATGTCAAGCTAAGACAGTAAATTTATTAAATATAAAGTTGTCTCATTACATTTTAGATGTGAGAGGCAGCTTTTTCTATGTTATTTTAACTTTTACTTAGATAGCATCAACTAAAGTGTAAATACGGACCGAGTAGAGAGAGTATAGGGGAATATGAAGCAGTGAGCCAGGACGGCGAACTCAGCCCTTTTATCTGACAGCCCTACTGGACTGTCAGAAATAATAATTGACTCGATGTCCATTATTATTTGTAGAAACATGGACGTTTAACGGGCTGACGAAATATTCCCCTATACTCTCTCTACGACTGTTCGTTTACTCAATCTACCTATTTGTACAATATGCCTAGAATACTTATAAATTTATTTGTATATATATTTAATTTTACTCTTGTAATATTACGTAGAATCATGTATAATTATGCTAAGTTTTTAATAAATATACATTATTGCGTGTATATATTGAATATTAAATAAATTAAAGTGAAAGGGTGGACATAAAATGAAAAAGAAAATTATAAGCATTAGTTTATTATTAATATTAGCATTATCAATGACATTATTTGCAGGATGTGGTAAGAAAGATACAAAAACTACATCAGATGATACATATAATAATGTTGATGCTGACAAAGGTGATAAAGAAGAGGGAAATACAGAGGATAAAGACGCAAGTAAAGAAGATGACAAAAAAGTTATAGTTATGGGTACGAATGCAGAGTTCCCTGCATTTGAATATATTGAAGCAAACGAAGTAGTTGGTTTTGATGTAGACATATCCAAGAAGATTGCTGAAAAATTAGGATTAGAACTTAAAGTTGAGAATATGCAATTTGCTTCATTAACAGCAGCATTGCAAACAGGAAAAGTTGATTTTGTTGCTGCAGGTATGACAAATACACCAGAAAGAGCTGAAGAGGTTAATTTCTCAGAAGATTATTTTACAGCTTCACAAGTAATTATCGTTAAGAAGGACAGTGACACAGTTAAATCAAAAGAAGATCTAGTTGGTAAAAAGATAGGTGTTCAATTAGGTACAACTGGTGAAATAGAATCTAAAGAAATCGAGGGTGCGACTGTTGAATCTTATGATGCAGGATATTCAGCTGTTATGAGTCTGGTTAATGGTAAATTAGATGCAGTAGTAATTGACCAAAAACCTGCTGAAAAATTTGTTGAGCAAAATGATAAGATCATGATTCTTGATGAAGAATTAACTAAAGAGAATTATGCAATTGCTGTAAATAAAGAAAACGAAGAATTATTGAAAACAATAAATGAAGTAATTAAAGAAATACAGAAAAATGGCGAATATGACGCCTTATATGAAAAATATTTCGGTGAAGAAGAGTAAAAAATTATTATGCAAGTTAGATAAAGAGAGCTAGCCTTTCTTTATTATAACAATTATATCCTTTCAACCTTACTTTCAAATATATTTGAGAGTATGAGTTTAGTAGTTATTACTACTTACCCAAATAGGAAAGTGGACTTCCCATCTACTTTCCTAACTCCTTGTATATGGGTTGAAAATGATAGGATGTTTTTCTTGATTAGATAAGAATAAGTTAAGGGATTGCAAAATTATAACTAAATATGCAAAGAATTTTATGAATATACATTGGTATGGATAGTTTGATTTTGCAATTTCTTAAGAAAAAATAAGAATGTAGGTGATCAGGTGAATTTTTCATTAATTTATATGTCAGAGATAACTAACTACTTTGAACACTTTTTTAAAATAGTTTTCGGACCTGAAAAGGGAGCAGGAAGTTATCCAAGATATTTGTATTGGTTAAATGGTATTAAATTTTCATTGGAGGTTACTCTTTTAGCTGCACTTATAGGTATAGCAATTGGTATATGTATTGCTATGTGTAAGCTATCAAAACATAAGATTGTTAGAGCTCTTGCTTCTATATATACAGATCTAATTAGAGGAACTCCTGTACTTATACAAATTTTATTTATTTACCTAGTTGTTTTTTCAGCTAGTGATTTACCGAAGCTGGTTATTGGGGCAATAGCCTTTGGTATTAATAGTGGAGCTTATGTTGCAGAGATTATTAGAGCTGGTATACAAGGGCTGGATAGAGGACAGATGGAAGCGGCTCGTTCATTAGGTATGCCATATGGGATGGCTATGAGACATATAATTATTCCCCAGGCAATAAGAAATATTTTACCAACATTAGTAAATGAGTTTATTGTGCTTTTAAAAGAGACATCTGTTATAGGATATATTGCAGGTAATGATATTTTAAAAGCTACTAATACTATTATAAGTCAAACTTACTCGCCTGTTGAACCATTAATTACTTCAGCAGTCATTTATCTAATATTAACATCAATATTTACATTTATTATGAGAAAAATCGAAAGGAGGTTAAGAGCTGGTGATATACGTTAATGATTTACATAAAAAATTTGGTGAATTACATGTATTGAAAGGTATTAACACCCATATTAAGAAAGGTGAAGTGGTAGTAGTTATTGGACCTAGTGGTTCAGGTAAAAGTACTTTCTTAAGATGTCTTAATCTACTGGAAGTTCCTACTGAAGGTAGTATCATATTTGAGGATGTTGATATTACAAGTAAAAGAAATAATATTAATGTTCAGAGACAGAAGATGGGAATGGTTTTTCAGCAGTTCAATCTTTTCCCTCATATGACTGTTCTTGATAATATAACTCTTTCACCTATAAAAGTTAAAAAGATACCTAAAGGGGATGCAGAGAAAAAAGCTATGGCTTTATTGGCTCGTGTAGGATTAGAAGATAAAGCGGATGCTTATCCAAAACAATTATCTGGAGGTCAAAAGCAAAGGATTGCTATTGTTAGGGCATTGGCAATGGAACCTGATGTTATGCTGTTTGATGAACCTACATCAGCTCTTGATCCTGAGATGGTAGGAGAAGTATTGGATGTTATGAAGCAATTGGCTTCTGAAGGCATGACTATGGTTGTAGTTACTCATGAAATGGGATTTGCTAGAGAAGTGGGTACAAGATTGTTTTTTATGGACGAAGGGATTATAGCAGAAGAAGGTAATCCAAGAGAAATTTTTGATAAGCCTAAGAATGAAAGGACTAAAGAATTTTTTAGTAAAGTTCTATAGGATGGTATTAAGTTATTTATTATGATTGTGTTTTATATGATTGATATGTAATAAGAGAAATATAATAGATAATGGATATTTTTTACTATATAAGCAAATTTATGTAGATTTTTGTTTGTTGGCACCTTATAATATAATAGGGTGCTTTTTAATTAGAAGTAAATTATGTTGTATTTGATTTTGAGTGTTTTGCAAGTAGGTCAGAAAAAGTTTTTTGTTCTGACGTGGCTTTGCAAAATAGTATATGTATATGTTGCGCCAGCTACTTGCTCGTCCTGAGATCAATAAATAAGAATGGACATCGAGTCCATTATTATTTCTGACAGTCCAGTAGGGCTGTCAGATTAAAAGCTGGGTTCGGCGTCCTGCCTCACTACTCCACATATACATATACTATTTTGCCTTTACGTTATCTTCAATTATAATTACAAAAAACTTATTCTTCTATAGTGGCAGTATTATTACAGGCTATTGGTGAAATATATTGAGTTTATTAATTCATTAAAATGATGGGTATCAATCTAATTAAGGGGGATTATATGAAAAAAGTATTTGTGTGGTGTAATATCATAATTATAACAATAACGCTGCTATGTAGTTCTAGTAATATATATGCAGAGGATAATAGTATACAAGAATTGAGAGTTGGATTAAGACAATTATATGAGGAGAAAGAGTTTATTACAGTTAATAATAAAGTTTTGAATATGGGGTATGTTGTGCAGGATGAATATATATCTGAACAGGTATTCATGTCAAATGATGGTTTCGTATTCAGAGCTGCTACTTCTGACTACTTAATATCCATAAATAGTTTTGATACATATGATAAGGCTAATGAGAGTGTTAAGTCTTTGAAGGGTCAGGGTTATAAAGCTTATGCTGGGAATGCTTCAAAAGGTATATGGAAGATATATATTGAGGCACAAAATAGTGATGAAGCTAGGATTTTATTATCCAAGTTGAATGGAAAAGATGGATTAACTTATGAAAAAGTAGCTGATAATGGTTGCAGGACAATCATGGAGTTATCAGCAGGTGAATGTCTTGTTATGGAAAATACATATCAATATCCTCAGTTTTCATCTATGAGTAATGATGAGGATACTAATTATATTGATTTGGGAGATAGACAATACAGAGGTAGATTAGAATTCGGGAGATATGATGAATCTGGTATTACAGCAATTAATATAGTTCCTATGAATTATTATCTATATAGTGTGTTAGCATCGGAAATGTCACCATCCTGGCCTATAGAAGCTTTAAAAGCTCAAGCTCTTGCAGCAAGGAATTATGCTGTTTATTATATGCAGAAAGACAGCAAATATCCTAATAAGCCATATGTAGTGTGTGATAAAACCAATTCTCAAGCATATAAAGGATGTTCGGTAGAACACCCAAATACTATAATAGCTGTTAATGAGACAGCAAATAAGTTGATTTATTATCAAGGTGATGTTATTCAGGCAACTTTCTTTTCGACAAGTGGTGGACATACTGAAAATAGTGAAAATGTATGGAATGGTACAGTGCCATTCATGAAAGGGGTACCTGATATCTATGAAATGCAGCCAGCTAAGAAGCCATGGATAGTAGAACTTACTTCTGAAGAAATAAAGCAAAGATTGGCGAATTATAATATTGATATAGGAGATATTACAGATGTTATTCCTATGGGTTATACAGACAGTAAGCGGGTTATTGACCTTAAGATAGTAGGAACACAGGGTGAACATATAATTAATAAAGAAACTATTAGAATATGGTTAGGGTTATACAGTAGAAAATTTACGCTGGTAAAAGAAGACTATTCCAATAAAAAAATGTTTAATGTTATGGCAGCAGGTTCATTTGTAAAAGTTAAAAATATTAACAACGTGTATGTTGCTACTGGTTCTAATAGCAGCAGAAAGTTATCTGTCAATGATGAACAATTGATTATCGTTAGTGGACATAATATTGATAATATTCCAACCATATCAGGTAAAAAAGATACATATATATTTGTGGGACAAGGCTATGGGCATGGAGTTGGAATGAGCCAATCAGGAGCTAAAGGTATGGCATTAGAAGGTTTTACATATGATGAAATTCTAAAATACTATTATAAAGGTGTAGATATTAAGTAATAATTAGTAGTATAATAGGAAAGGATTTTATTATCATTGATAATGTTAGATAAATATATTTAAAAGGAATAGGAGACATTAATGAAACGTAAAGATTTTGATTTTAATTTACCAGAGGAATTAATTGCACAGGATCCTTTGAAGGACAGGTCAAGTTCAAGGATGTTAGTTCTTAATAAAGAAACAGGAGAAACTAAGCATAAAATATTTAAGGATATTATAGATTATTTAGATAAAGGTGATTGCTTAGTATTGAATAATACAAGGGTAATTCCAGCAAGACTTATTGGAAGTAGAGAGAAAACTCATGGGAAAGTTGAGTTCTTATTATTAAAAAGACTAGAAAATGATAATTGGGAAGTAATGGTAAAACCAGGTAGGAAAGCAAAACATGGAGATAGAATAGAATTTGGTAATGGTCTATTGAAGGCAGAAGTCTTAGAAGTTGTTGAGGGTGGAAATAGAATAGTTAGGTTTGAATATGAAGGTATATTTGAACAAGTATTAGATGAACTTGGACAAATGCCTCTACCACCTTATATAACACATCAATTGGAAGATAAAGAAAGATATCAAACTGTTTATGCAAAACATAGAGGATCTGCGGCAGCGCCAACGGCAGGATTACATTTTACTCCTGATCTATTGAAGGCAGTCGAAGATAAAGGAATAAAGATTGCTTATGTAACACTCCATGTAGGACTTGGAACTTTTAGACCAGTAAAAGTTGATGATATATTAGAGCATACAATGCATTCTGAATATTATTGGATTGAAGAGGAAGAAGCAGATAAAATCAATGAAACCAAGAAGAATGGTGGAAGAGTCATCGCAGTTGGGACAACCAGTAGTCGTACTTTGGAATCTGTTGCTGACGATAACGGTTATGTTAAGGCATCAAAAGGATGGACAGACATTTTCATTTATCCAGGCTATAAATTCAAAGTGGTAGATGCTTTAATAACTAACTTCCATTTGCCAGAATCAACATTAATTATGTTAGTTTCAGCTCTAGCAGGAAGAGAAAATGTATTAAATGCATATAAAATTGCTGTAGATGAAAGATATAGATTCTTTAGTTTTGGAGATGCGATGCTTATTAAATAACAAAAATAGTAAGTAATAACTTTTGTTCAGAAATATAATAGATAAAAGCATGCAAAGCAACAACAAGACAGGGTTACTGATGTTTGCAGTAAGTCTGTTTTTTATAACTAAAAACCGAAACTTTATTATAGCTGTTTTATATTGGAAAGAATAAGAATATAATATAGAAAAATTGTTAATAAACTGTTAATTTCATAAATAATTTAGTAAATAATATAGACTAATAACTGTAAATGTGTTAAGTTAATAAGATAGTAAGGATAATAGTAACTAAGCAGATAGTTGTTTGTTTTTATATAGGAGATGATATATATGAAGTGCTCAATTTGCCATAAAAATACAGCAGTTGTTTTTGTTTCAAAGATAGTTGATGGAAAGCAAGAACGTTTAGGTATGTGTCTTCCGTGTGCACAAAAAAGTGGTATCGCACCTCTAGACCAGCTAATGGGTCAAAGTGGTATGAGTCCAGAAGAATTTGAGAATGTTAATCAACAGATGATGACTATGTTTGAAAATGTGGATATGGACGAATTAACATCTTCAATGAATGATCCTGATGGGGCAGAAGGTGGTAATTCTTTTATGAATTTATTAAATAGTGCCTTTTCTGGATTGAAAAATAGTAATAAATCAGAGTTTCAACCTGAAGAAGAGATAGAACAGGAACAAGAACAAGTACCTAATACTAATAATGCTTCTGGTTCTGGTGTTAGAACTAAGAAGAAAAAGACTGCTAAGAAAAATAAACGTAAGTACCTTGATACTTATGGTATTAATTTAACAGAAAATGCCATTAACGGTAAAGTAGATAGAATTATTGGTAGAAATAGAGAAATAGATAGAGTTATACAGATACTAAACCGTCGTTCTAAAAACAACCCTATTCTCATTGGAGAACCAGGGGTAGGTAAAACTGCAATTGCTGAGGGGCTTGCAGTAAGAATAGTTGAAAATCAAATACCTGCAAAACTAATTGGTACCGAAATCTACTTATTGGATTTGACGGCTGTTGTTGCGGGTACACAATTTAGAGGACAATTTGAATCTAGAATGAAAGCTATAATCAACGAAGCAAAAGAGTGCGGTAACGTAATACTTGTTATAGATGAAGTCCATAATATTGTTGGCGCTGGTGAAGCAGAAGGCGGTTCAATGAATGCTGCTAATATTTTGAAACCTGCTTTAGCTAGAGGCGAAATTCAAGTAATAGGTGCTACAACCCTCGATGAATACAGAAAACACATAGAAAAGGATACAGCATTAGAGAGAAGATTCCAACCTGTTAAGGTTGATGAACCTAGCGCTGAAGATAGTATAGAGATACTAAAAGGGATTAAGAATTATTATGAGGATTTTCATAAGGTTAAGATATCAGATGAGATAATTGAATATGCGGTAAACCTTTCAGAAAGATATATTAACGATAGATTTTTACCAGATAAAGCAATTGACGTCATAGATGAAGCTGGTTCTCGTGCTAATTTATTAAATCTAGGATTAGTTGAGTTAGAAGCATTAAGAAGAGAATTAAGCAAAGTCATTGATGAGAAGGAAGAAGCGGCAGCAAACGATGATTATGAAAAAGCTGCAAGGTGTAAAGTAAGTGAATTTGATTTACTTTCTAAGATAGAGAAGATAGAGAAACAATGTAATAACGTGGCTATTAATAAGGAAGATATTGCATATGTTATTGAAGCATGGACTAAGATTCCTGTTCAAAACATATCTGAATCAGAAGCTAAGAAACTTCTTAACTTAGAAGATAGGTTGCATGAGAGAGTTATAGGACAAGAAAATGCAGTTGTTAGATTATCTAAATCAATTAGAAGAAATCGTTCTGGATTTAGAAAGAGGAAAAAGCCTTCATCATTTATTTTTGTAGGTCCTACTGGTGTAGGTAAGACTGAGTTGACTAAGGCTTTGGCCCATGAATTATATGGTACAGAAGATGCTATGATTAGATTTGATATGTCAGAGTTCATGGAGAAACATACTGTATCCAAATTGATTGGAGCACCTCCAGGATACGTAGGATTTGATCAAGCTGGTCAGCTTACTGAAAAAGTAAGACGTAAACCATATTCAGTAATATTGTTAGATGAAATTGAGAAGGCTCATGCTGATGTTTTTAATATTCTACTTCAGATATTAGAAGATGGAAGATTGACTGATAATACTGGACGTGTGGTAAGTTTTGAAGATACTGTAATTATTATGACATCAAATGCAGGTACAGCTCAGAAAACTAATGGTATAGGTTTTGGTAAAAATGATTTTGACAGCCTTGAGCGTAAATGTACAGAAGCTTTAGAGCAGGTATTTAGACCTGAATTTCTTAATAGAGTAGATGAGACGGTAGTATTTACAGAGTTGAATAAGGATGAACTTAGAGATATTATTGATTTGATGTTAAATGAAGTAATTATAGAAGCAAAACTTAAGAATATTACTATTAAGATTGCTGAAGACATCAAAGAATTCATCTTGGAAAAAGGTTATGATGCAAAATATGGTGCTAGACCATTAAGAAGGACAATACAAAGATATATTGAAGATGAGATTGCTGAAAGTTACATTAAAGGTAATATAAAAGATGGTTGTACGGCGATTCTTAATTTGAAAGATGATAAGATTGTGATTAAAGTAAAGGATAATGATATAGATACAATTGAACATGAATAATATTTGTAGGCTGCCTGGTGGGTGGCCTATAATATTGTTTAAAATATTTTGTATACACATATTGACATTTGTAAAAAAAAATGATAATCTTATAATAAATTTAAATCCTAGTATTCTACTAGGAATTGAATTGAGGTGTTAGTATGAAATTATCGACGAGAGGTAGATATGGTTTAAGAGCTATGGTAGATCTAGTTGTGAATAGCAAGGAAACCAATATCTCGTTAAAAAGCATATCCCAGCGGCAAGGTATTTCTATGAACTATCTTGAGCAAATTATTTCTGTTCTTAAGAAATCAGGGTATGTTAAAAGTGTAAGAGGCGCAAAAGGTGGATATTCATTGGCAAAATCGCCGAAGGATATTTCTGTTGGAGATATATTAAGAGCACTAGAAGGTGATCTTAATCCTGTGGATTGTGCTTTGGTTAATGAAGAAAAACAATGTGATGAAGCTGATTGCTGTATTACAAAAATTGTTTGGAAAAAAATTAGTGATAGTATTAATGACGTCGTTAATAATATATCATTGCAAGATTTGGTAGAAGGACATAATGATTTATAGTAAAATCTAGAAGAATATGATTAATAAAATATACAGTAAAAGAGGAGATAAAGATGGATAGAAAAGTATATTTTGATAATGCTGCTACAACTAGTGTTCATCCAGAAGTGTTGGAAGCAATGTTACCATATTTTACACAGAATTTTGGTAATCCTTCAAGTATATATGAAATAGGACAAATTAATAAAAATGCTATAGATGATGCAAGAGAACAAGTTGCGAAATTAATAGGTGCCAAGCCAGTAGAAATATTTTTTACTAGTGGAGCGACAGAAGCTGATAACTGGGCTATAAAAGGTATAGCAGAGAGTTATAAGAATAAAGGAAATCATATTATAACTACAACTGTTGAGCATCACGCTGTTTTACACACATGTGAGTATCTTGAGAAAAATGGATTTGAAGTTACTTATTTACCTGTTGATGAAAATGGATTAATAAGTATTGATGATCTTAAGAATGCAATAAAAGATACAACAATTTTAATAACAATTATGTTTGCTAATAATGAGATAGGAACTATTCAGCCAATAAAAGAGATTGGTGAAGTAGCTAGAGAAAATAAAATTATTTTCCATACTGATGCTGTGCAAGCTATCGGACAGGTTCCAGTAGATGTAGCGGATATGAATATTGATATGTTATCATTGACTGGTCATAAGCTCAATGGACCAAAAGGTACAGGTGCCTTGTATGTTAAGAAAGGTATTAAGCTTAAGGCTTTCATTCACGGTGGAGCTCAAGAGAGAAGACGTCGTGGTGGAACAGAGAATGTTCCAGGTATTGTTGGATTAGGTAAAGCATCAGAGATTGCTGAATCTAACATGGAAGAAAAAACTAAGAAATTAATTAAATTGAGAGATAAATTGATAAAAGGCATTAAAGAAGAAATACCATATTGCAAGTTGAATGGTGACCCATTAAAAAGATTACCTAACAATGTTAATTATAGTTTTGAATTTATTGAAGGAGAATCATTACTTATTATGTTAGACATGAAAGGTATAAGTGCATCTAGCGGTTCTGCTTGTACATCAGGTTCACTTGATCCATCTCATGTATTATTAGGTATTGGTCTTCCTCATGAAATAGCACATGGTTCATTAAGATTAACTTTAGGAATTGATAATACAGAAGAAGATATAAATTATATTATTGAAGTTTTACCAGGTATAGTTAAGAGATTAAGAGATATGTCACCTTTATATGAGGATTTTGTAAAAAACAATAAATAGAGTAAATAATTAGGTACTTGTTAATAAATAAAAAAAATTGAGGTGTTAGTTATGTATACTAAAAAAGTAATGGATCATTTTGTTAACCCTAGAAATATGGGAGAACTTGAAAATGCAGACGGTGTTGGTACTGTTGGAAACGCTAAATGTGGGGACATTATGCGTATCTACCTAAAAGTGGAAGATGAAATTATCAAAGATGTAACTTTTAAAACTTTTGGATGTGGTGCTGCAGTAGCAACAAGTAGTATTGCAACAGAATTAGTTAAGGGAAAATCAATAAAAGACGCTTTAAAAATTACTAATGATGCAGTTGTAGAAGCGCTAGATGGATTACCAAAAGCTAAAATACACTGTTCATTATTAGCTGAAGAAGCTTTACATGCAGCTTTATGGGACTATTCCAAGAAGCATGGTATTGAGATAGAAGGGCTAGAACCACCAAAGGCAGATATACATGATGACCATCCTATTGATACAGAAGATGAATAAAAAATATTGATAGGGAGATTCAATGATATAACTGATTTATGAATAATACTTAAAAAGTTGTGTAATATATAGAACAGGTGATTAAATGGACAAAGAAAAAGTAGTAGTTGGTATGTCAGGTGGAGTTGATAGTTCCGTTGCAGCTTATCTACTAAAAGAACAAGGTTACGATGTTATCGGAGTAACAATGCAGATATGGCAGGATGAAGAAACAGATATCCAAGAAGAAAATGCTGGATGTTGTGGCCTTAGTGCTGTAGATGATGCCCGTCGTGTTGCAGATGCTCTTGGAATTCCCTATTATGTTATGAATTTCAAAGGAGAGTTCAAGGATAATGTTATAGATTATTTCGTTGATGAATATCAAAAAGGTAATACGCCTAATCCATGTATTGCATGTAATAGATATGTAAAATGGGAGTCAATGCTTAAAAGGAGTCTTGCTATAGGTGCTAAATATATAGCAACAGGACATTATGCTAGGGTTATAGAATTACCTAATGGAAGATATACATTAAAGAAAGCGGTTGGTATAAGAAAAGACCAGACTTATGCATTATATAACCTTACTCAAGCTCAATTAAAACATACACTCATGCCAGTTGGTGAGTATTCTAAAGAAGAAGTTAGGAAAATTGCAGAAAAGATAAATGTAAGAATTGCCAATAAACCAGATAGTCAAGAAATTTGTTTTGTACCTGATAATGATTATTCAGCTTTTATAGAAGATTATACTAATAAAAAAATCCCTGAGGGTAATTTTGTAGATGTGAATGGAAAAGTCTTAGGTAGACATAAGGGGATAATTAATTATACGGTAGGTCAACGTAAAGGTCTTGGATTATCTTTAGGCAAACCGGCTTTTGTTGTAGAGATAAAACCGGATACTAATGAAGTTGTTATTGGAGATAATAGTGACGTATTCAGTGATACGTTATATGCTGATAATGTTAATCTGATGGCAATAGAAGAGATAGAAGGCAAGTTGAAGGTAGAGGCTAAGATTCGTTATAGTCATAAACCTGCTTCGTGTACTATAGAGATGGTTGATGAAGATACATTGAAATGTGTATTTGATGAGCCACAGAGAGCTATAACACCGGGGCAAGCAGTGGTGTTTTATGATGGGGATATTCTTATTGGTGGAGGAAGCATAATAAGAAGATAGGGAATTTTGTTTAAGAATTAAGTGGATAACGGTAGTATATTAAAACCATATATAGTGATAATCACTTTCGTTACATTTGTTGTTTTATCTGTTTTAATAAGGATACAACAAGCTGTAAAAGGTTGTTCTTATCATTATATATGGTTATTTATTTTAAATATTCAATAGTTTTACTAGTTGATTTATTTTGTGTCTGTTTAGTAGGATAAGTTCCGCGGCTTTTCCTTTTAGGAAGTCTATATTTCTTTCTGATGAATCGTCTAATTCGGAGGATATTCCATTGAGGGATATTTCGAATCTATATTCTTTGACGTCATCCATGCTGTTGATGATGTAGTTGTCACTTTCCATTTGGGAATCCATGTATGCAGTTAGTAGAGGTATTCCATTGATAGGGTTCATCCATCCTAGGACTCCCCATTTTTTTACCTTTTTGCATTCGTAGGTTCTTACATATTCGCCGGTACCCAGGGATACAATTATATATTGTTTTGCATGGGGGTATAGTTTTTTTGCATATGTATAGGCGCATAGTGAAGGGTTATTGCAGAATATTCCTCCATCTACAAAGCAATAAGATTCACCTGTTGTTATGGATTTGACATTAGCAGGGGGTAAGTATGTAGGTGCAGCTGATGATGATAAACCAACGTCTTTCAGGAAAAAATTATGGTAGTAATCTTTAACGTCTGTGCGATATTTGAATAAATATGGTCTCATGGATATCATATCATAGGTAGGTATAATTAAATTGGATAGAGAATCTTCTAGTGTAAGGTTCTTGAAGTTTTGTCGTAGTAATCTTCGTAGTGGTCTGCCATTGTATTTAGGTCGAAAGAAGTGTTTGATTGTTTGGCATATTTCACATTTTGCTTCAGAAAATATTTCTTTTGTTTTGTTTTCGTATAAGTCTAATAATAGATCCAGTCTTTCATGGTCCGTATAATCTTCTGGTGGTTTAATTAACATTAATGATATTAATGAACCAGTAGAAGTGCCTGATATAACATCAAATAAATCGTAAAAAGGTGTTTTGTTACCAAAACTATCTAATTCGTTTCTAAGATGGTCTAGAAATATACATGGAATAAGACCTCGTACACCACCGCCGTCAATAGATAGAATTTTAACAATTTCTTTTTTATTATTAACCATGTCAACACCTAAAGAGTTTCTTATTTAAATTATATATGAAACTTCTTGTCTTTTATAACTAAATAAGAAAAAGCATTTTGCTTCCTAGTAATCTTAGATATAATCACAAAATTCTTTTTCTTCTATTAGCTTACTATTGATTTTAATCAGGTATTTTAATGAATTCAGGTTTTCTTTGTTCAAATATTGTAAAATATTTGAAACCGCATTCTTTTAAAACTTTGTAAGCCACATCAAAGTTATATGCAAGATGTTCAGGAAAGTGAGCGTCGGAACCGATTGTAATTATTTCACCGCCTAATTGTCTGTATCGTTGTATAATTTCTATATTAGGATGTGGTTCGTTTAAGTTTTTGCGATAACCGGAGGTATTAAGTTCTATTCCATGACCTGTTTCTATAATTTGCATTAATATTTTATCGATAAGTTCACTATAATTATAGTAGTATAATTTTTTATCTTCATAATGTCCATAACGTATTATATAATCAAGGTGACCGTATACATTATAATTGTCAAAGTTGGTTACATTATATAGAATGTCTTCTAAGTACCTGGAATAAGCTTCTTTTTTAGTTTTGTTTAAATAGTACGAACCAAAATATGGGTCAAGTTTATCTACAACATGTGTTGAAGCGATAACAAAATCAAAAGGGTAATTATTAATGACTTTATTGACAGTATTGTATATATGTGGTTGCAGACCTAATTCTATACCAAACAATAATTGGATTTTATTTTTATATTTTTCTTTTAGTTCAAGAAATGTTTTGTAGTAATTAGGTAAGTCAATATCAAAGGCTAACTCAGGTGTGCTGGGATAATCATAGTCATAATGATCTGTAAAGCATAATTTACCAAAATTGTGTTGGATAGCATGTAAAATCTGTGTTTCCATTGGATATTTACAATCACCTGAAAATGATGTATGTGTATGGAAATCATAGTAACTCATATTTAACACCTTTCTTTCTATAAATAAATTTATGAAAATAATTACTTAATAAAATTAATGGTTTTTAATAATAATATATAATAAGTGAATTATTAAATATTTGGAAATGATTAAGATTAGTAATTATTAAAATTGTGTAGTAAAAAATGTATAAATCTTTATCTGAATATTATACTAAAAAACAATAAAAACAACAAGAGGTGTAAGTGTATTGTTCAGTTATTACAGGTATATTTGGCATAATTACTAAAAAACAAGTAAAAAAAAATAATTATTGATAAATATTTTTGCTTGTTTTTAATGAAATGATTATGATACTATTAATGTGTTGTTAATAATAAATTAACATTTTATTTACATAATATTTTATTCTGTTATTTATTTTTAAGTTTCACTCTATTTATTCTCTAAGACAAAATATATATCACAATTAGGAGGAAATATCTAAATGAATTGGCTAACAAAGGAATACATATTTATATTTTTTGCATTTATTGGCGGTTTTGGTATGTTCCTATACGGTATGCACATTATGGCTGAAGGTCTTCAAAAATCAGCAGGTAATAAGATGAAGAGTCTTCTGGGTGCATTAACCAACAATAGATTTTTAGCAGTAACAGTTGGTGCACTGGTTACAGCCATTATTCAAAGTAGTTCTGCTTGTACTGTAATGGTAGTTGGATTTGTTAACGCAGGCTTATTCAATCTATCACAAGCTGTAGGAGTTATAATGGGAGCAAACATTGGTACAACCATTACTTCTTGGATAGTATCAAGTCAGGAATGGTTAGTATTCTTGAAACCATCAAAATTAGCACCATTGGCTATTGGAATTGGTGCATTGTTCCTATTTTTTGCAAAAAATCAACGCAAGAAACAAATTGGTGAGATTATCATTGGCTTTGGTCTATTATTTATAGGTCTTGAATATATGAAAGATGCAATAGAACCTTTCCAAGATTCACCAGCATTTACAGAAGCATTTAAAATGTTTGGAAAAAATCCAGTCTTAGGTATATTAACAGGTGCAGTTGTAACAGCAATCATTCAGAGTAGTTCGGCATCAGTTGGTATTTTGCAAACAGTAGCAACAGTAACTTTTGTTCCTTGGAGTGCAGCAGTATATATTATCCTTGGACAAAACATTGGTACTTGTGTAACAGCAATGTTATCAAGTATTGGAGCTAATAAAACAGCTAAAAGAGCTGCTTATATCCATTTGCTGTTTAACGTAATTGGTACAGTGATATTTGCAATATTATGTGTAGTATATTTTACATTCATTAATTCTAATTTTGGTAATAATGTAGCTGTTAATATGGTAGGTATAAGTATATTCCATACAGTATTTAATATCAGTAATACGGTTATTCTATTCCCATTTGCAGATAAACTTGTATCTCTGTCTAACAGAATTGTAAGAGGTAAAGATGACGAAGATCAAACGGAAGAACAAGTTGCCCTAAGACATCTTGATGATAGAATATTGGAAACTCCAAGTTTTGCTGTAGAAAACGCAATCAAAGAAGTCATACACATGGGTTATTTAGCTGTAGAAAATGTTAAATGTGCTACTACCGCAATAATAGAAAAAGATGTGGACAAAGTTAATAAAGTCTATGAAGAAGAAAAGAACATTAATGCTTTAGAAAAACTTATAACAGAGTATTTAATAAAGATAAGTAACTCAGTTATTAACGAAAGCCAAAATGAGGTTGTAACTAATCTATTCCATACAGTTAATGATATTGAACGTGTTGGAGATCATGCTGAAAATATAGCAGAACTTGCAGAGTATTTCATTGAAAATAATCTAATTTTCTCTGAAAGTGCGAACAAGGAATTATTGGATATATCAAATAGAGCTACTGAAACAATAGAACTTGCAATAAAGTCAAGAGAAAATGATGATGTTGATCTTGTTAGAAAGGTTGAGCAAAACGAAGATTTAGTAGATGAATTAGAGGATGAGTTAAGGGAGAAACATATCAGGAGATTAGCTCAAAACATATGCGATTCAACTACTGGTGTGGTATTTTTAGATTTAATAAGCAATTATGAAAGAATATCAGACCATGCACTAAATATTGCTTATTATGTAAGAGATGAATTATTATAAATTAGAGGGGGCAGATAACTGCCCCTTGTTTAATATTTTGTTAAAAACACAAAAAAAACTTGAAATTATATACTACATTGTTTATAATATAAATTGGGATGAATTGGTGGTTTAATTCCTTTTTTTTGAAGCAATAGGGACTATAATTGTTCATAGGGCCCCAGAAGGTACCGAAAGGTGATTTGTAATGGAAAATACCTTGTTAACACTTAAGAAAATTATTCCAAAAGAGATTGATATATTGCAACGAAGATACGAAATATTAAAGGGAATACATATTTATCAACCAATAGGAAGACGAAGTTTATCCCAAAAATTATCAATATCAGAAAAAATTATTAGGAATGAAACTGAATATTTGAAATCACAAGGTTTTATACTAGTATCAAGTGTTGGTATGAGTACTACTGATTCTGGAGATACTATACTGGATGATTTGAAAGAGATTATGCATCATGTAAAAGGTCTTAATTATATGGAAGAAGAAGTTAAGAGACTTATAGGCTGCAAAGAGGTAGTTGTTGTACCTGGTAATTCATCTGAATATGAAGAGATAAAAGAAAATATTGGAAAAGCCGCAGTTGATGTTTTATTAAAACACATAAAAGATAATACTATAATTGCTCTTACTGGTGGAAGTACAGTGTACAATGTAGTTAAATCTTTGAATAATAAACCAAATACAACCTATGAAAACGTACTAGTTGTTCCAGCTAGAGGTAGTTTAAGGAATAATGTTGAATATCAAGCTAATACTATAGTATCTAAGCTTGCTAAGAAGCTGAATGGAGATTATGAACTTCTAAATATACCAGATAATTTAAGTAAAAAGGCACTTGACAGTGTAAGAAAAGAACCTGAAATCGAGCAAACCATATCTAATATCCTAAAAGCGAATATAATACTTTTTGGTATAGGTAATGCTTATGAAATGGCTGGAAGAAGGAATCTACCTGAACCAGTTATGGATTTTCTTCATAGAAGGCAGGCTGTTGCTGAAGCATTGGGTTATTATTTTAATAAAAATGGTGAAATAGTGTATACATCAAGGTCAATTGGTATAAAATTAGAACATATGACTAAGACTCCTTATCCTATAGCTGTAGCGGGAGGAGCTAAAAAAGCAGAAGCTATAATGGCTGTAAAAAATATTATTAAAAATGGTTCACTGATAATTGATGAAGATGCAGCTAATAGAATTATTGAGATTATGAAGTAAAACTAGATTGTGTTTATTAACTGTTATACAGTTTAATATAAAAATTATAATTTTAGGAGGAACAAGAATATGGCAAAAATTGCAATTAATGGATTTGGACGTATCGGACGTAACGCATTTAAAGTAGCTATGGAACAAGGAGTTGACATCGTAGCTATTAATGATTTAACTGATGCTAATACATTAGCTCACTTATTAAAATATGATTCATGCTTTGGTAAATTTGAAGGAACTGTAGAAGTTGGAAATGGAGCTTTAGTAGTTAATGGAAAAGAAATCAAAGTATTAGCTGAAAGAAATCCTGCAGATCTTCCTTGGAAAGAATTAGGTGTTGATATTGTTATTGAGTCAACTGGTTTATTCAGACAAAAAGAAAAAGCTCAATTACATATTGATGCTGGTGCAAAGAAAGTAATCATTTCAGCTCCTGGTAAAGGAACAAAATCAATTGTAATGGGTGTTAACGAAGAAGATTATAACCCAGCAGAAGATAATATCATTGATAACGCTTCTTGTACAACTAACTGTTTAGCACCATTCGCTAAAGTATTAAATGATACTTTCGGAATCAAAAGAGGTATCATGACTACAGTTCACTCATACACTAATGACCAAAGAATCTTAGACTTACCTCACGAAGATTTAAGAAGAGCTCGTGCAGCAGCTGAGTCTATTATCCCTACAACTACAGGAGCAGCTGAAGCAGTAGCAAAAGTTATCCCTTCATTAAAAGGTAAATTAACTGGTATGGCTATGCGTGTACCTACTCCTACAGTATCTGTTGTTGACTTAACTGTAGAATTAGGAAAAGAAGTAACAGTTGAAGAAGTTAACGGAGCTTTAAAAGCAGCAGCTGAAGGAAGTAACGTACTTGGATACTCTGATGAACCATTAGTATCAATTGATTACAGAAAAGATTCACGTTCATCAATCGTTGATGGATTAGCAACACTTGTTATGGAAGGAAGCTTAGTTAAAGTAGTTTCTTGGTATGATAATGAGTGGGGTTATTCAAACAGAATTATTGACTTAGCAAAATATGTAGCTGAAAGACTTTAATTAATATAAGTTTGAATAGATTTATATAAGGTCCATATGGTCCTCTCTTGTAGGTCAGACTATAGGGAGGACTTTTTTAATACTCATATGAGTATTAAAGTTGATTAGAAAAGTTAGAAAATTTCAAAATAAACTAGTTATATTGAGATTAACTAACATAAATCAAGTATTAGAAGGGAGACGACTACCAATGCTTAATAAAAAGACAGTTGACGATATAAATGTACAAGGTAAGAAAGTCCTAGTAAGATGTGATTTTAACGTACCTTTAAAAGATGGTGTAATTACTGATGAGAACCGTTTAACAGCAGCATTACCTACAATTAATAAATTAATTAAAGATGGTGCAAAAGTTATTCTTTGCTCACACCTTGGAAAACCAAAAGGAGAACCTAAGCCAGAGCTTTCACTTGCTCCAGTAGCAAAAAGACTTTCAGAATTATTAAATAAAGAAGTTGTTTTTGCAGCAGACGACAATGTAGTTGGTGACAATGCTAAAAAAGCTGTTGCTGACATGAAAGATGGAGATGTAGTACTTCTTCAAAATACTCGTTACAGAAAAGAAGAAACAAAAAATGGTGAAGATTTCAGTAAGGAATTAGGAAGTCTAGCTGAAATGTTTGTTAATGATGCATTTGGAACTGCTCATAGAGCACATTGTTCTAATGTTGGAGTAACTAATTATGTTGATACTTGTGTAGTAGGTTATTTAATGCAAAAAGAAATTGACTTCTTGGGCAACGCTGTAAATAATCCAAAGAGACCTTTTGTAGCTATTCTTGGTGGAGCAAAAGTATCTGATAAAATAAATGTTATTAATAATCTTCTTGATAAAGTAGATACTCTAATCATAGGTGGAGGAATGGCTTATACATTCTTAAAAGCTATGGGTAATGAAGTTGGTTTATCATTACTTGAAGAAGATAAAATTGATTATGCAAGAGAAATGATTGAAAAAGCAAAAGAAAAAGGTGTTAATTTCTTATTACCAGTTGATAATGTAGTAGCACAAGAATTCAAGAATGACACACCATTCAAGACTGTAAAAAGAGGAATGATCGAACCTGATTGGGAAGGTCTTGATATTGGAGAAGAAACTAGAGAAATATTCGCTGGTGCTGTAAAAGACGCAAAGACAGTTGTTTGGAACGGACCAATGGGTGTATTTGAATTTGAAAACTTTGCAGGTGGAACAATTGCTGTAGCAAAAGCATTAGCTGAAACTGATGCAACAACTATCATCGGTGGTGGTGATTCAGCAGCAGCTGTTAACCAACTTGGATTCGGGGATAAAATGACTCATATTTCTACAGGTGGTGGTGCTTCACTTGAATTCTTAGAAGGAAAAGAATTACCAGGTGTTGCAGCAGCAAACGATAAATAGTTATAACAATATAAATGGAGGTTGGTATAATGCGTAAGATGATTATTGCAGGAAACTGGAAGATGAATAAAACTCCAAGAGAAGCATTAGCTTTAATTGAAGAGTTAAAACCATTAGTTAAAAATGATGATGTAGATGTTGTATTTTGTACACCTTATGTTTCATTAGTATTAGCTGTTGAAGCTACAAAAGATTGTAACATTGAAATAGGTGCACAAAACATGTACTTTGAAGAAAGCGGAGCTTACACTGGAGAGATTGCTCCAAATATGTTAACTGAAATTGGAGTTAAATACGTTGTATTAGGTCACTCCGAAAGAAGAGAATATTTTGGAGAAACTAATGAAATAGTTAATAAAAAAGTACTTAAAGCTATAGAACATGGCTTAACACCAATTATTTGCTGTGGTGAAACATTAGAGCAGAGAGAACAAGGAATAACAGTAGATCTTATAAGAGCACAAATCAAAGTTGCACTTAAAGACGTTGCTAAAGAAGATGCTAAAAATGTTGTTCTTGCTTACGAACCAATATGGGCTATAGGAACTGGTAAAACTGCTACATCTGAACAAGCTGAAGAAGTTTGTGCAGCTATACGTCAAGTAGTTAAAGAAGTTTATGATGAAGAAGTAGCTGATGCAGTTCGAATTCAATATGGTGGAAGTGTTAATGCAGGTAATGCAAAAGAACTCTTCGCAATGGAAAATATTGATGGAGGATTAGTTGGTGGAGCTAGTCTGAAGGCTGATTTTGGTAAGGTAGTAAATTACAAATAATAATGATTATTAGATAAGGTTATGAATTTATTCATAACCTTCTAGTCTATTATAGATTCGATAAGAAGGAGTTATGAAATGTCAAAAAAACCAACAGTATTAATGATATTAGATGGATTTGGACTTAATGAAAAGACTGAAGGGAATGGAGTTAAACTTGCAAAAAAACCTAACTTGGATAAGATTATGAAAACATATCCTTGTGTTGAAGGATTTGCTAGTGGATTAGATGTTGGATTACCTCATGGACAAATGGGTAACTCAGAAGTAGGGCATCTCAATATTGGCGCAGGAAGAATTGTTTACCAAGAGCTTACTAGAATCACTAAAGAAATAGAAAATGGAGATTTCTATAAAAATACAGCGTTACTTGCAGCAATAGACAATTGTAAAGTAAATGAATCAGCATTGCACCTATATGGTCTATTATCAGATGGGGGTGTACATTCACATAATACACATTTATATGCATTATTGAAATTAGCAAAAGAACATAATATTGAAAAAGTTTATGTACATGCATTTTTAGATGGTAGAGATACACCTCCAGCTTCAGGTAAAGATTATCTTGAAGAGTTAGAAGAAAAAATGAGAGAAATTGGCGTTGGTAAAATAGCTACTGTAATGGGACGCTATTACGCTATGGATAGAGATAATCGTTGGGAAAGAGAAAAACTTGCGTATGATGCAATGGTAAAAGGTGAAGGAAAACTTGCTAAGAGTGCCTTAGCCGCTATACAAGGCTCATATCATGAAGATGTATATGATGAATTCGTACTTCCAACTGTTGTTTTAGCAGAAGGAAAACCAACTGGTAAGATTAGTGAAAATGATTCAATAATATGCTTTAATTTTAGACCAGACAGAGCTAGACAAATAACAAGAGCTTTTTGTGATGATAAATTTGATAAATTTGAAAGAGAATTCTTCAAAGTAACTTATGTTTGTTTTACAGATTATGACGTTACTATACCTAATAAAATAGTAGCATTCCATAAGGTTATGCTAAAAAATACTTTAGGTGAATATTTAGCTAATAAAGGATTAAAACAACTTAGATTGGCTGAAACAGAAAAATATGCTCATGTTACATTTTTCTTTAATGGTGGTATTGAAGAACCTAATAAAGGCGAAGATAGAATATTAGTACCATCACCAAAAGTTGCTACTTATGATTTACAGCCAGAGATGAGTGCCAATGAAGTATGTGATAATTTAGTAAAAGCTATTAAATCAGATAAATATGATCTTATCATCGTTAACTTTGCTAATCCTGATATGGTTGGACACACAGGAATAGAGAAAGCAGTAATTAAAGCAGTTGAGACAGTTGACAGCTGTGTTGGAAGAACACTTGATGCTTTAATTGAAGCAGATGGTCAAATGTTTATCTGTGCTGACCATGGTAATTCAGAACAATTGATTGATTACAAAACAGGAGACCCATTTACAGCACATACAACTAATCCAGTTCCATTTATCTTAGTTAACTATAAAGATAATGTGACACTACGAGAAGGTGGAAAGCTAGCAGATATTGCCCCTACACTACTTGAATTAATGGAAGTTGAAAAACCAGCTGAAATGACTGGTGAATCTTTATTAAAGGATAAATAGATTAAACTTATTGAAATGGGGTATATATGTTAAGTTCAATATATAATTTATATTTTTTTAATAAGATATTAATATGGGTAAAATATAGAGTATAAGATTTATCTTATGAGTAATAATATATGTTGACCGATTCTATTAACTTGCTATATTGCATATATACAATATTTACCTTTTAATTAATATAATTCTTAATAGATACGAAAGGAGAAAAAAGTATGAAGAGTTTTGTAGAGATTATTGACGTTTATGCAAGAGAAATACTTGACTCAAGAGCTAACCCAACAGTGGAAGTAGAAGTAGTGACAGAAGACGGATATTTAGGACGTGCAGCAGTTCCTTCAGGAGCATCAACAGGAGCATTTGAAGCAGTGGAGCTTAGAGATGGTGGAGACCGTTATATGGGCAAAGGTGTAGAGAATGCAGTAGATAATGTTAATAATATTATAGCTGAAGAAATAATTGGAATGAATGCACTTGACCAAGTAAAAATTGACCAAAAATTAATTGAATTAGATGGAACTAACAACAAAGGTAAATTAGGAGCTAATGCTATTCTTGGTGTATCAATGGCAGTTGCAAAAGCAGCAGCAGAAGCTGTTGGTATGTCATTATATCAATACCTAGGTGGTTTTAATGCTAAAGTAATGCCTGTACCAATGATGAATATATTAAATGGTGGAGAGCATGCTGATAATACAGTTGATATTCAAGAATTCATGATTATGCCAGTAGGTGCAACTTCTTTTAAAGATGCTCTAAGAATGTGTGCAGAGGTATATCATAATCTTAAAAAAGTTTTAAATGAAAAAGGTTTAGCAACTAGTATTGGTGATGAAGGTGGATTTGCACCTGATATAGCTTCATCTGAAGAAGTTATAGGGATTATTATTGATGCAATTGAAAGAGCTGGATATCAACCTGGTGATGATATGAGAATCGCTATGGACGTAGCAGCTTCAGAATTATATAATGAAGAAACTGGTAAATACCACTTCCCAGGCGAAAGCAAAATGAAAGGTGAAGAAGTAATAAGAACTTCAGAAGAATTAGTTGACTATTACGAAGACTTACTTAACAAATTCCCAATCATCTCTATAGAAGATGGATTAGATGAAGAAGACTGGGAAGGGTGGAAATTATTAACTGAAAGATTAGGTGACAGAGTACAATTAGTTGGAGATGATTTATTCGTAACTAATACTGAGAGATTAGAAAAAGGAATTGACCTTGGAGTTGCTAATTCTATCCTAATCAAAGTTAATCAAATTGGTACATTAACTGAAACATTTAATGCTATAGAGATGGCTAATAGAGCTGGTTATACAGCAGTTGTATCACACCGTTCTGGTGAAACAGAAGATAATACTATTGCTGATATAGTTGTAGCTGCTAATGCAGGACAAATTAAAACAGGAGCACCTTGTAGATCTGACCGTGTTGCTAAATATAATCAATTATTAAGAATTGAAGAAGAATTAGAAGATGCAGCTGAATATAGAGGACTTGATGCTTGGTTTAATTTAAAAGATAAATAATTCAATTAATAGACCTCGATTCGTCGGGGTCTTTAATTTTGTAATAAGTAGGTGAAGATTATGTATAAATATGATTTACATGTTCATACAAAAGAAACTAGTCCTTGCTCTCATGTAGCAGCAGCTGATATGATAGAAGTTTATAGAGATAATGGTTATTCAGGTGTTGTAATTACTGACCATTATAGACCAGTATTCTTTAATACTAGTGAATTTGCAACTTGGGAAGAAAAGGTAGAGGACTTTTTAAGAGGGTATAGGAACGCAAAATACCAAGGTGATAAATACGATATGGATGTATTACTAGGAATTGAGTTGGCTTTTAATAATACAAAAACAAATGATTTTCTCATATATGGTATCACTGAAGAAATTTTAATGAAATCGAAAGATTTATTGAATATGGGTTTTGAAGGTTTGAGTAAGTTTTGTAGAGAAAATAATTTGTTGTTCTATCAGGCACATCCATTAAGGGGATATTGTCATTTAGAGGATATAGCATTATTGGATGGTGTTGAAGTACATAATGGAAATTCACGTCATGATTCACATAACGATGAAATAGAAGTAATAGCTAGTAAAAATGATCTATATATGATTTCAGGTTCTGATTTCCATGAATATGGAGATGAAAATAATGGGGGTATACTTACTAGCAATAGAATAAAAACTAATAATAATTTAATTAAAGTTTTAAAAAGTAAAGATTATACATTGTTCAGAGGATAAAGATGTACTGGCACTTTGCTTTTTGCAGATTGTAGCTACTTTTATTAGTTTATAAAAATTTAAGTGGAAAAAATAGTTGAATTAATACATAGTTTGTGCTAAAATACTAGTGTTAAACTTTAGGAGGTGTAACCGTGGGAGCGTTAATAATAATTGTTGAAATAGTATATTTCATATTATGTTTAGGACTAATTGCTGTAGTGCTTTTACAAAAAGGAAAAGCTGCAGGATTATCAGGTGCAATTGGTGGAGCTGCTGAAACTTATTGGGGTAAAAACAAGGCTCGTTCTATGGAAGGTAAATTAGAAAAATTTACTAGAGTAGGGGCAATACTTTTTATTGTTTTATCTGTAGTATTAAGTTTATTAATTAAATACCAATAATAAAAGTAAAGCACTTTGCATCAAAGCAGGGTGTTTTTTTTGCTATAGGAAACTTATACATTTAGTTCCTTCCTATTAGTTTAATTTTATATAAATAATAACAATAAATTTAACAAATACTATAAGTAAAAAATATATTAGTTATATATATATAATCTATAATGGGTTATATGAAGATGCTAAAAAAATAAATTTTTGAAGGTGAAATATGGAAAATACATTAGAAGAAAAAAAACAAGTATTGTTGGAGATAATTAATCACACAGATTATAAACCAATGAAGATCAAAGAACTAGGAATACTATTAAGTATTAATGGTGATGAAGAAAAAAGAATCATACTAGAAGAAACATTAGAACAATTGATGTCTGAAGGAAAGATCATTAAAACAAAAAGAGGGAAATATGCAAGACCAGAAGCTGTAAATATGATTATTGGAAAGTTCATTGCTCATGCTAAAGGTTTTGGATTTGTTGAAATAGAGGGTGAAGAGAATGATATCTTTATACCTGCCCCATATGTTAATGGTGCTTTTAACAATGATACAGTAGCCATAAAACTTATTAGAAGAGATTCTAAGGGCAAACGTAAAGAGGGAGAAGTAATAAAGATTATCAAGCGTAATGATAGCGATGTTATAGGAACATACCAAAAAAGTAAAAATTTTGGATTTGTTGTTGCTGATAATAAAAAGTTTACCAAGGATATATTTATTTCTAAGAACAAGAGTAAAGGAGCAGTATCAGGTCACAAAGTAGTTGTGAAAATCACTGATTGGGGTAATGAAAGAAGAAATCCAGAAGGTGAGATTATTGAGATAATCGGACATATTAATGATCCTGGGACAGATATATTATCAATTGTAAAGAGTTATGAATTGCCAATGCAATTTCCAGATGTAGTTATGAACCAGCTTGACTATATTCCATCTGAAGTAACAGAAGAAGATAAAGCTGGTAGGTTAGACCTTAGGGAAATTCAAATGGTAACAATAGATGGAGAAGATGCTAAAGATCTAGATGATGCAATAACCATTCAAAAAAATGAAGACGGTACTTTTACTCTAGGTGTCCATATAGCTGATGTAACTAACTATGTTACAGAAGGGTCACCCCTTGATGTTGAGGCATTAAGAAGAGGTACTAGTGTGTATTTAGTTGATAGGGTAATACCTATGTTGCCACATAAATTATCAAATGGTATTTGCTCTCTTAACATGGGAACAGACCGTCTAGCACTATCATGTCTTATGGATATTGATAAAAAAGGTAATGTAGTTAATCATAAAATAGCTGAAACACTTATAAATGTAGATAGAAGAATGACTTATACCAATGTTAGAAAAATCCTATCTGACAAGGACCAGGAAGTTATAAGTGAATATAAGGATTTTGTAAAAATGTTCGAAGAGATGGAAGAATTAGCAGCGATTCTTAGAGCTAAGAGAAAGAGAAGAGGTTCTATTGATTTTGATTTTGCTGAAACAAAAGTTATCCTTAATGAGAAAGGTGAACCTATAGACATCATTCCTTATGATAGAAATGTGGCTACAAAAATTATTGAAGAGTTCATGTTATTAGCTAATGAAACTATAGCAGAAGATTTTTTTTGGCAGGAACTTCCTTTTGTATATAGAACCCATGAAGAACCAGATCCAGAAAGACTTGCAACTCTTGCTTCTTTCATTCACAATTTTGGTTACAATATAAAAGGCGAAGGAGAAATACATCCTAAGGAAATTCAAAAACTATTAATTGAAATTGAAGGAAAGCCTGAAGAAGCTATTATCAGCAGATTAGCTCTACGCTCAATGAAACGAGCTTGTTATACAGTAACAGGTGATGGGCATTACGGTCTTGCAACCAAATACTACACTCATTTTACTTCACCTATTAGAAGATATCCGGACTTACAGATACACAGAATTATTAAAGAAAATCTAAATGGTAAAATGGAAGAAAAAAGAATCAGGCATTATAATGCTATATTGCCTAATGTTGCAAAACAAACATCTGAAACAGAAAGAACCGCTGAAGAGGCAGAAAGAGAAACTATAAAACTTAAAAAAGTTCAATATATGGAAAAACATATAGGTGAAAAATTCGAAGGGGTTATCTCTGGTGTAACCGCTTGGGGCTTATATGTAGAATTGCCTAACACTGTTGAAGGACTTGTTCATGTTACTACTTTAGATGATGATTATTATATTTTTGATGAAAAGAAACATATTTTCATAGGTGAGCGAACAAGTAAGATATATAGAATGGGTGAACCTGTTAAGATAGCAGTTCTAAGTGTAAACAAAGTGGAGAGAACTATTGATTTTGAATTAGTTAATGAAGATACAGAGGAAGAAGAATAGAAAATCATTACAAAATGTGAAAAAATTGTCCAAAGTATATATAAAATAACATTTAAGATATAAATTTCATCATCACATTACTTGCAATAATTATAATTTATGTTATAATATATCTCACGGCAAGTAATGGTGGTGATATTATGGCAAGTAATTATAAATTAATAGCACAAAATAAAAAAGCAAGGCATGATTATTTTATTGAAGATACTTATGAGGCAGGTATTGTTCTTGTAGGTACTGAGGTAAAATCCCTTAGAATGGGTAAATGCAGTATTAAAGAAAGTTTTATAAAAAATGTTGATGGTGAGTTATTTATTTTGAATATGCATATTAGTCCTTATGAAAAAGGTAACATATTTAATAAAGACCCACTTAGAACAAGAAAACTTTTATTGAATCATTATGAAATCAATAAGATACAAGGTGCTGTTACAACCAAAGGTTATACTATTGTTCCAATAAAAGTCTATCTAAAAGGTGGTCTTATGAAAATGGAAATTGGTATAGCAAAAGGTAAGAAAAAATATGACAAACGCCAAGATATTGCTAAGAAAGACCAACGTCGTGAAGCAGAAAAAAGATTCAAAGTCAGTAACCTGTAATAAATCCTAGTTAATAATTAAAGATTCTAAGCTTACTGATCATTTTATATGAATGTTGTAGCAGAAAATCTTAATTATCATATACGGGGGTGTACTGGTTTCGACGGGGACATCAGAAGTACGAGCAGCCATTCGCAGATCACTGGGCCTGCGTCATCAACCTGGTAAATTAAATTAAACGCAGACGAAAATAATAATAATTTCGCATTTGCTGCCTAATTAGGTAGCTGTCTCACCTTAGTGACCCGTAGCTAGGGCTGAGGCACCAAAAGTAACGGGGAACTTCACTTCCAAAGCTTTGAGGGAGAGGAAGACACTATGAAGCTACTGAAGTCTAAAGCCTGTCGTTAGGCGTTAGATGGAGGGAATGTCAAAATAGCGACTGTAATGGGAGATACTCGGATGGATGGGTTTTCGGACAGGGGTTCGACTCCCCTCACCTCCACTATTTAAATCCACGACAGGAAAATGTCGTGGATTTTTTATATATTTGTAAGAAAAGAGAATATATCAGAAAATCATAACCAGAAAAGCACTTCGGTTTCATTGTTCTTTTGTGCCTTTCGTAGAAAGGAATGGTCTTAATAATGAAAGATTTGAAAGTAATATTTATGGGGACACCTGAATTTAGTGTAAATGTACTTAATAGCTTAATTCGTAATACTAATGTAATAGCAGTAGTAACTAAACCAGATAAGTTAGTTGGGAGAAAACAAGTATTGACAGAATCAGCTGTAAAAAAGGTCGCACTTGAAAACAATATAAAATTAATACAATCAACTAAAATAAGAAACGAATATCAAAGTGTAATAGATTTAAATACTGATATCATTATAACTTGTGCATATGGTCAATTTCTCCCAAAAGAAATTTTAGATTATCCTAAATATGGTTGTATAAATGTTCATGCATCACTTCTTCCAAAATTAAGAGGAGGAGCACCTATTCATAGAGCGATTATTGATGGATATACCACTACAGGTATAACCATAATGTATATGGGTCAAAAAATGGATAATGGTGATATAATAAGCCAAAAAAGCATTGAAATAGAAAAAACTGATAATGTAGGTACGTTACATGATAAATTAAGCCTTTTAGGTGCAGAATTATTAATAGAAACATTACCAAATATTATAAGTGGACAGATAAATAGAATAGTCCAAAATGAAGAAGAAGTAACATTTGGTTATAATATATCAAGAGAAGATGAACATATAGATTTTAATAAAACAAAAATAGAAGTACTTAACAAAATAAGAGGGCTTAATCCATGGCCATCATCTTATGCAATTTTAGATAATGTAGAAATAAAAATATACGAAGCTATTATAGGTGAAGATATTTATAAAGAAAAATCAAATGGGGAAATAGTAAAAGTATACAAGGATGGAATAGTAATTAAAGTATCTGATGGGGAGATTATTTTAAAAACAATAAAACCTTCAGGTAATAAAAAAATGAGTGTGAAAGATTATCTTAATGGTTATAAAGAAAAAAACAATCTAATTGGTAAGGTATTCAGGTGATTTATGAGTAGTTCCTCATGAAGTATAGCAATTTGTGTGTGGTTATCGGTTGGTAAATATTAATAAAATAATAATAGGGTAAAGGTACAAACCTTAAACCCTATTTTTTTAATTTCTCTTTTTTCAATTCTTGAATTTCTAATATATGATTAATTTCGCTCATAGCTATTTTTTTGTTGATTTCAGTCAAATCATCATATATATCAAGTAATGTTTTTTTATCATCGCTTAATGTTGAATTTTCATCACCTGTAAGGATATACGTAATTGGTAGCTTGTAATTACGATATAATGGAATAAGAGTTTTTCCAGATGGAATAGTTTTATTTGTTTCTATATCACTTATAGTACTAGCTCTTACTCCTGTATCTTTGCTGATTTGAGTAGATGATAACTTTTGTTCTTGTCTCCATTTTTTGAAACGTTCACCTATGCCACTAATAGTAATAATCTCCTTTCTCTATAATTCATAAGAAAATCCGTAAATTAGTATTGACACAATCGGAAATCCGTAGTATTATATATAGTATAGTAATTAATTAATAAATTCTTATTTGTATTATATCATATCTAATTATTTAGTGAAACCGTTCTAAACCCTCACTTCTAAAAAATATTTATTATTGCATGAATTTTGTACAATTGTAAATGTATTATAAAATATTTAAATTAACAAGGGGTGATGTATATTATGGAAGTAGGTTCAATTGAAGAACTAGAAGCTATGTGTCATTTCATCGATTGCTGCTATTATTTTATTAAACAAGTTAAATTATATATAGATAGTACTTTTTTTACTACAGAAGATAGTAGAGAGCTTATAATTAGTATTAATTTGTTGAAGAATTTGATTTTTAAATGTGCTAATAAAATTATTTTGGGTATAAGTTATGACTAAAATAGTTATTAAGATATAGAATTTTTTACAGAGCTTTCTTCACTACTAGGAGAAAGCTTTATTGATTATTATTAAATTATCTGTTAATATTAACTGGTAATATCGGGAAAATATTTTAAAGGAGAGATTGGATGAAACTAAATAAGTTATTAATAACAAGTATCCTAATTCTTTCAGCGGCTATAATTTTTGGTTCTGTTTGGATAGGAAATGCTATAAAAAGTAAAAACAAAGAGTGTGATAGTAAAGTAGGTAATGAAGCACAAGAGTTAAAAAGTCAGGTAGACAGCTTGAATATTTCTGACAAAGCATTATTAACAGAGCAAGAGGTTGCCCAATATTTAGGTATCCCTCAAGATAAGCTTAATATAATATTACAGAAAGAAAAGATAGAGAGACAAAAACTGAGTACCTACGATACTTATAGATATATGCCTTATATTGAAATTGATGATGAAAAATATTTTTTGAAAAATGAAGTAGATGAATGGTTACTATATCATTCAAGTAATAGAAGTAAATTTAATACATAGTCTTATAATTGATTAAAGCACTGATTAATACATACTGAAAATTAAAACCAATAGATTACAATAATAAAATTTGATAATATTAGTATATTAACAGTATTAATGAATAGGAGAAATTCAATGATTTCAATATCAACCTGTTTCAATTATAATGTACCATTACATAAGCAATTAGAAATGATAAAAAATGCCAGATTTGAATACGTATCGATAAGTAGTAATTATAATCATAATGGATTACTATATAATCCAGATAGATTGATTAAATTAATTGATAAATATAACTTGAAAGTTGATACAATTCATGGCTGTGTAGCTAATAATCCAGAGGCATTCAGCATACTGAAAAAATGTTCAGAGGTAGCTTATCGATTGGGGGCTAGTGTAGTAGTAATACATCCATGCGATTTTTTTATTACTAAAGATAAAGTTGAATCAAAATATGAAGTATTAATGAATCTATGTGAAAAAATTATTCCAATAGCAAAAACTTATAATATTAAATATGCTATTGAAAATTTACATCCAGATGGTGCAACAGATGTATTAAAAATGGCATTAGATAAGTTAGATACAAACTATTTTGGTATGTGTTATGACATTACCCATGCACAAATAGATGGACCACGTAAATGTAATTTGATAGAATCATATGGTGATAAGATAATTGCTGTTCACATATCAGATAGGATTAAAGAATTTGTTGACCATGTAGTACCAGGTGAAGGATTTATTGATTTTGATTATATGTTAAAAAAATTAGCTCAAATAAGTTATTACAAGCCATTACTAATGGAAGTGTTAACAGATCACACTTCTTATAAGGAACCAGAACAATTATTAAGTATGACATATAAATCAGGTTTGGAATTGGTACAAAAGTTGGCAAGCCTTCGAATTAAATATAATTAACTTGATATATCACATATTTATAATATAAACCATAATTGACAAAGAGTATAACAAAAACTTGTCTTATTTTGCGAATTTTATATTCAACAATTTACAAAAAATTCACATGCTAAATGTTAATATATTAATGTATTAATCAAAAATGAAAGGAGGATTTTATGAGTAAAAAGATAGTAGCATTATTTCTAGTGATGGGAGTTATATTAACATTTAGTCAAAATACTTATGCAAAAGACACAATGAATAATTCTAAGAATAATATGGTTTTAACTGAATCAATTGGACAAGAATTTATATCAGATGGATATGTATATGGTGATAACGTATATTTTAGAGAAGAACCAAATTCATCTTCAGCTATATTAGGAGTGTTTGATAAAGGAGAAAGAGTAGCTTATTATGGTAATGACGGAGCTTATCAGTATATATATAGATATAAGACAGGACAATTTGGATATGTTCATTTCAGGTATCTATATTTTGTTAACGAGTACTAAGAACTGATTAATACATAATTCAAAATAAGCCTATAACTATAATTTTTTTGGTTATAGGCTTATTTTTATGTAATATTATTTAACTATATCGTAATTAATTAAGAAAGGTATAATTATAATCAATGAAATAAATTAAGGATATAGGTGTTTGCATATAAATAAATAATTTGATATTATAAAATAAGATAATTTTATAGCTAAATAAAATATTTATTTAATTATCTAATATAACTTGAAAGGAGAATAAAAGATGGAAAATGTACGTATTTATGAAATACCTGCTTGCAAAATGGTTTCTTCTCAAGTAGGAATGTTTGGGGATGGTAAACTTGAGAAATTTGATGAATGGTTCAGTACTTTACCAAGACCTATGTTCCCAAAAGATTTTTTGTGGTATGACGAGAAAAAAGGTGGTTTTGTATGGTATTACATTTACAGTGAAGACATGACTATACCTAATGAATTTGAAATTATTGATTTCCCTGGAGGACTATATGCTGTTGCTTCAGATATTGATGGACAGGATAATTCTAAGGTATTAAATGAAATAAAAGAATTTATCAAAGAAAAAGACTGTTTTGACGAAGATTTGACTAGAGCATATTTGGGTAATATAATAACTCCACCATCAGCAAATACAGCTATGGGATATAACCAAATGGATTATTATGTACCAATTAAAATTGTATAATTAATAAAATTAATTCTTTAAAATATCTATTTTTAAGCACATAATATAACCCTATCTAAAATCATAAGCTGAATATTATCTTATCTATTACTCAAAGTTAGATTATTAGCTTAAGAACAATTTCAATTTATTTCCCAAAATAGATGTAAATAAAAGTATCCATAATTCTTAATTCATTAAGGAGGAAGGAAATGAATCATTTTGTAAAAATCATAATCATTATACTAATAGTAGGTATATTTGGAGGTATTACGAATTATTTATTAAATGGTATCAAAACAGAAAAGAAGTATGTACTTAAATTTGATATAGAATTGCTTAAGTCAATTTTTGCTGGTATTGGAGCATCATTATTAGTTCCACTGTTTTTGAATATGATATCAAGTGATATTATTGAACAATCAAAAACTAATGAGTATATGTTGTTAGTATTTATTGGTTTTTGCTTAATAGCATCTATTTCATCAAAAGCATTTATTAAATCAATATCTGATAAAATACTTAAAGAAATTGGAGATAGAGTAAATAGAGTTGAGGAAGAAGTTGCTCCTATAGTTGAAAACTCTGTAGAGCCTGATAACATTGAAAGTAGAAAAAGAATGAGAGGTAACAATGATTTTCTAGATAATGTTGAAATAAGTATATTAATCAGTTTTGAGAATAGTAAATATATTTATAGGTCCATAAATGGTATAGTAAATGAGTTAAAAGTAGACAATGACAAAATAGAACATTACATAGAAAGTCTAATCAATAGGAGATTAATAAAAACAAAATCAATAAAAGATAAAGATATGTATTATATTACAGCTAAAGGAAAAGAATACATTGGTTTTCAAAATAATAATGATTAAATGAAAGGTAACAAAAGCAACCTATAATTTACTATATATATTATATTTAAGTGTAATAATTTTATTTGAAATAAACTATTATTTCTGATAGTATTGTAACACTGATAGCAATAAGGATATATTGTTGCAGGTAATAATAATTTATAGTAAATGGAGGATGTATATATGAACAACAAATCTATCTTTGATAAAACTATGGCAGATATGACATACAAAGAAATTGAAGAATTCATAGAAAAAGAAGCAGTAGTATTATTTCCAATAGCAGTTATTGAGGAACATGGACCTCATTTGCCATTGGGAACAGATACATATTTAACTTATTCAATGTTAAGATATATACAGGAAGATTTGAGTAAAATGAATATTGATTCTATAATTGCGCCTCCATTCTATTGGGGTATAAATAAGGCTACAGGTGGTTTTGTAGGGTCTTTTACTGTAAAAGTGGATACTATGAAAGCAGTACTAAAAGATACCATTGAATGTCTTGATGGATGGGGTTTCAAAAAAGTCTTTTTCATCAATATGCATGGAGATTCATTACATTGTAAGACGATTTTAGATGTAGCAAAAGAAATATATGAATCCGATATGAAAATAGATGCTTACGATATAATTCCAGAGTTTTTTAAAAATGCATATGGATTAGACGGTATGGAGCCATACATATTAGTTCAAGAAGATGATGGAGATTTTGATGATAAACAAGAATATATAGACATACATGCTGGCGGTTTTGAAACAAGTCTAATGTTATTGGACTTTAAAGAGTTAGTGGATGAAGATAAAGCAAGAAAACTTAAATCATCAAAAACAACTTTCCAAGATTTAAGGAAATGGCAGCAAGGAGGGGAAAGTGCTAAAGAAGTAACTCCCCTAGGGTACTGTGGTGACCCTTCAAATATTAATTTGGAAGATGCTAGAGGGTTCATAAAGGATTTTTCAGATATAACTGCTAGAATAATAAAAAATACTTTATAATATAATAAGATTGAGGACTTGCTTGATTAATAGAAGTAAGTCCTTTTTATTGATTATGACGATATTATCTGCTAACATTAAATATATTGATTTTATCTTGATTAAAATAAGCTAATTGACTATAGCTAGATGTATTTTGAATTAAGGGGGGAGAGGTTGAGGCTAATAAATAAAGAAGTAAAAAAGCTCATTGATAATATAAAGAAATACAGTAGTTTGGATGTTGCACATAAAATAGCTTTAGGAATTGATTTACCAGTTAATCCCACACCCGTTGAAAAAAGTGAATGGGTAAAACATATATCAACTGAACTTGAAAAACAATTTGATGAAAAAACGATAAAGAATATCAGGATGGGGTGTTATTGTATTGAAAATGGGAAATTAGAAGAATCTAAAACATTTATCAAGAAAATTTATGATAATTCTATATCAATGACAGATTTTGTTAACAAAATGAATGAGTATCAAGCAGGATGGTATATTAAAGATGGGAATTTACATACAAAATATTATTCGTGTCCATGTCCAATGCTTGAAGCTATTAGTACTCTACCAACTAAGACTTGGTGCTATTGTACAGTAGGATATAATAACCTTTCTAAAAAAGAATAATGAATAAGTATTTGTATAATATAAAAAAGTAGCATATACAGCTACTTTGAAGGATTTGTGGTACTTAATGATTTTGATATCTTGACGATGCCAAAGATAAAAAGAGCCATCATTAATACAGAACCGATAGTGGAACCAATAGCAAAACCTGACTCAAAATTCAATTCGTTAGGTTGAATAAATATTAGGAATAAGGTACCTAATAACTTAAAGAAGTTAATTAGTGTTAAAATTGAAAGTACTATTATTCCAATAATTTTGGGTGCCATCTTGAATGTACCTCCTTTATATCATATTAATTTCATATTATAACATTTTTTTTGCTAAATCGATATGATATTTGTTGAAATTTCTTGAAATATAGATAAAATTATGAGGTTATCATAATTCTTATAGTCTCTCATTTATGTGCAGAAAATGAGAGGAACATCCGTGAATAAAATAATATAATTGTTCTGAAAGGAGCCAATGGGATGGAATGGATTGAAAAGCTGAATAAAGCGATAAACTATATTGAAGAACACTTGGATAGTGAAATAGAGATAGAAAGCATGGCGAAAATTACATGCTGTTCCGTATATCATTTCCAAAGAATGTTCTCATATATTGCAGAAGTACCATTATCAGAATATATTAGGAGAAGAAAAATGACTAGAGCTGCATTGGATTTAAAAAGTAGTGATATTAAAATCATAGATGTTGCAATGAAATACGGGTATGATTCTCCAACAGCATTTACTAGAGCTTTTAAAAATATACATGGGGTGTCTCCATCAAAAGGAAGATCTGTTGATACACATCTAAAAGCCTATCCTCCTATCAGCTTTAAACTATATGTAAAAGGAGAAATTGAGATGAATTACAGAATTGAGAAAAAAGAGACATTTAGAATTGTAGGAGTAAAAGAACATTATCTATTGAATATTGAAGAAAATTTTATGCAAATACCACAATTTTGGGAGAAGACAATGAAAAGTCATGTTTTTCCTAAAATATGTTCCTTGATGAATAAAGAGCCTTATGCAGTATTAGGTGTGAGTACTTGTATGAATGGCAAAGATTTTGATTATTATATAGCTGCTTCTACCGATAAAGAAGTACCTGAAGGTATGTCAGAATACCAAGTTCCAGAGTGTACGTGGGCTATATTTGAATGTATCAGTAGTGAAATGCAAGCTCTACAAAAAAGAGTTGTAACTGAATGGCTTCCAACATCAGGTTATGAATATGCTGATGCGCCAGATGTTGAAGTCTATTTTGAAAGTAGTGAAGAGATAGGTCAAAATAAATGTGAAATATGGTTACCAATAATTAAAAAAGTTAAGTAGTTTTTGTTATGTTATTGTATTAATGAATACCACAGGCTATGCCTGTGGTTCTAAAAAGCTTATAGCTATGAGTAGAAAAAAATAACCTCCAATGCTAAGATAGAAGCAGGTTTGCCGACCGCATCTATAATAGACAAAGGAGGAAGTCCAAATGGACAACAAAAATTTAGCACATACCAAATGGAATTGCAAATATCATATAGTATTTGCACCAAAAT